>JBEEHC010000178.1:0-26555 GCA_041167205.1 Verrucomicrobiota bacterium | reverse complement strand
CGTCATTCAACGCGCCGGCTACGGCGAACAGTTCACCCACCGAACCGGGCACTCGATCGGCGAAGAAGGGCACGGCAACGGCGTTAACATCGATAACTTCGAGACCCGCGATTCGCGCCGCCTCATTCCAGGCATCGCCTTCTCCATCGAGCCCGGCATTTATCTCGAGGGTAAGTTCGGAGTTCGTTCCGAGATCGATGTCTACGTCGGTGAAAAAGATATCGAAGTAACGGGGCAGCCGATACAGACTGAGATCGTTCCGATTTTGAAAACACCGTAACCTATGACGAGCTTTCGAAACCTTCTGGTGCGATGGCACCTTCTGCCACGCAATCAACACGTTCACATCCCTCCTTCGCCCGCGCGGCATCTCGCCCGCCTAACTTTCATCGCGTTCCTGCTCACCTTTATCGGTTCACGTGTGGTGGTGATCCTGATCATGACACGTCGCATGCCCAACCTCTTCTTCCATGCCGGCGGCACCCACGTGCATCACCTTAACTACGGGATTTTTCTGCTCTCCGCCGTTGCCGCTGTCTTGCTTTTCGCGCCGCTGAGCCTGCGCCAAAAGGGCATCTGCGCGCTGCTTTACGGATTAGCCATGGGTCTTACCTTCGATGAGTTCGGGATGTGGCTGAACCTCGGTGGAAGCTACTGGCAACGCGCGAGTTTCGATGGAGTTATCGTCGTGCTGACTATTTTTGGATTGATCGCGTACGTTCCGCGATGGGAGCGACTGCGTTCCCATCACTATGGGACCGCAGCCCTGCTTCTCGTCGTAGTCGGTTCGTTCTACCTCCTGCTCTACAAGTCGTTCCATCACGTCAACGACAAGTATGCCCCGGTCCTGATGGAGATTGAGGAAAGCGGACCGCGCTAGAAGACAGCTCCCGGCGTTACTTCCAAGCTAGTTTCTCCTGTAACGGCGCTATATGACCGCCGACCGGGAGAGTTTGACTTGTCTGCCTCCAGCTAGCATCGGGCACCTCACGGCAGCGCTTTACAAAATTGGAACGGCTTCATAAGATCGGCCGCCGATGAAACCTGGTAACTTCCGAATAGGTGTTGTTGTCTGTGTCACTGCGTTTGGCTCAATGACTGCGTATAACGACTGTCTTGCCGACCAAAAGAAAGCGGCCGGGATCGATACCGCTCAGATCCCGAAATGGTCAACGGACGACCTGAAGTTCTTCCTGCACGGATCGATGAGCACCGAAGTGGTGCCGGAGGCCATTCTCCGCGCCTTCATCAAGACCTATCCCGATCTTTTCCCGAGCCAGGACCTGGCTTATCTCGGGCTGATCCCGGATTCCGATTTCGGCTGGCCGATCGGTTTCTCTCGCAAGGAAGTAAAGCATCTTGGCGGCTTACCTGCCGTCGGCTTGAATTGCGCCGCTTGCCATGTCGCTGAAGTTCGTTCGTCCAAAGACATCGGGCCGGTTCGGGTCCTGGGTGCAACCAGTCACTTCGACGCCGAAGCCTTTTTTGGCGCCGTGATAGTCGCCACATTTCGCACGGCCGACCCGGCGAACATGAAACGTTTTGTCAGCGCCTATCTGGCCGCAGTCGATCCGGACGTGGATGAAGACACCCAAACCCTCCTGGATCAAGAATGGGAACGGCAGAAGGAAAAAATTGCCGCGGCGATAAAGGCGGACCCTTTCGGTTCGAAAGATGTCGAGCCCGGTGCACTGCATGAAATCGCCCCGGGCGCGTTGGTTCTGGACGATGAAATCCTCGAACACGAAAAAGATCTCGCCGCTTTCTCGCATTCGATCCTAAAGCTCTTTCACAACATGCGAGCAGCCCTCCACATTCCCGACCAACCGCCAGAAAAAGCGCCGCCCTCTTCCGGTCCCGGCCGGAACGATGCCTTTGGTCTGCTTTCCGCCGGACTTTTCAACGCTCCGCAACCCTACGCGCCAGTGAAGTACGGATTGGTCTGGAATGTGAACAAACGTCACTGGGTCCATTGGGATGGCAATACTCAGTCGCCGCTGGGGCGAAATCTTCTGGCCTCCCTCGGCTTGGGCGCGCCGCTCCATGGCAAGCGTGGCGAGTTCGACTTCGCTCTGATCAAGCGGCAAACGGATCTTTCAGAAACGATCCAACCCCCGCGCTATCCCTACCCGCTCGACCAGGCAGCGGCGAAACGCGGAGCGGCACATTACACCGTAAATTGCGCCTCCTGCCACGGCGGAACTGAGAGCGACAAGCGCCTTTATTCCGTCGCCGAAGTCGGGACGGATCCGCATCGCGCGGAACTTTTCACAAAGGAGCAGGCGGCCCGGTTCAACAAATTCCTCGCTGAACTTGAAGCCACGGGCTATCAGCCATCGAAAGAGGAAGGTCTTCGGAGCACAGGAAAATATTGGGCGGCAAGCATGGGTGGAGTTTGGGCGCGATCTCCCTACTTACACAATGGTTCGGTCCGCACCATGCAAGAGCTGCTCACGCCCCCCGCGCAACGGGCGAAAACATTTCATCGCGGTTCCCAGGATTACGACGCCTCCCAGATGGGCTACACCGACGCCGGCCCCTACACCTTTGATACCTCGACTCGCGGCAATTCCAATGCCGGACATAACTACGGCACCGCTCTAAACGCCGATCAAAAGCGCGACCTGCTCGAATACCTCAAGACGCTTTGAGCGTAGCTAGTTGGGGATCGGAGATGCCTGTCATCCCGAGCTGCGGCAGACAGCGAGGGACCCCACAATCGATCCGGATGCTTTCGCCAAGCATTCAGTGTTCACGCCAAAGGACGCGCGATGTGTTTGCGTAACGCAATCTGCAGTTGTGAGGTCCCTCGCCGTCGTTGCGACTCGGGATGACATGCTTCCTTCATCGTTCTGATAACTCTCGAATCCCCGGCACATCCACGATCCGAATCCCTTCTGGCGGATTTTCGACCGCCCACACCAGGGTGTCGAGCATCTGCGAGATCGTGACTAATCCCAGGCGGCGCGCTGACTCCCTGGTCACCGGCAGCTGTTGGCAAACCCAATAGAACGGAAGGAGCGCATAAGCCCAACGATGACCTGGCCCGAGCACATACCATGGTCTGATGAATGTCGCTGGCATTCCGCTTTCGCGGATCATCCTTTCGCCTTCGCTTCGCACCGCGATAAAGGCTGCATCATCTTTGCCGGTTGCGCCACACTGAGATAAATGAAATGTCCAATCCCGGCCTCGCGCGCTGCTTTCACCGCCACTTGCACCGAGACCAGGTCGATCTCCCGAAACTCTTTCGCCTTTGCCGGGCTCGGGTGCGCCACGCCGATCAAGTGCACGAACGTATCCGCAGCTCCAACCTGCTCGGTGTAAGAATCCATCCGCAGCGGATCGGCCACGACTTGGGCGCTTCCAGTTGGCAGTCTTGTCTCCGATCCCGGGCGTGCCACCGCTTTGACTTCATGACCGCGCCGCACCAGCAACGGAATTAGCCGGCTGCCCATGTAACCAGTTCCACCCGTGACAAAGACTTTCATCGCCGAACGAAAGAATAGCATAATAAACATCCTTCCGGATGCCGACACCATTGACATAGAGACCGCATAACACGTATCCCTCGCTCATGCAGACGACACTCCGGCGCGTTCTCCTCGGAACATTATGCTGCTGTCTGGCCGCGACTGCCGCGTTTGGCCAGCAGAAGATTCGCGTCGTGACCAAACCGGTTCAGCCATTCTCCTTCACCGAGAACGGGAAACTAGTCGGGTTCAGTATCGATCTGTGGGAAGCGGTGGCGAAGGAAGCCGGTTTTCAGTTCGAGATCCGTAGCGTCGAGACCGTTCCGCAAATGCTCGAAGCGTTGAAAACACGTGACGCGGACATAGCCATCGCCGCCATTAGCATCACGGCCGAACGACACGCCATGATGGATTTCTCGCAGCCGTATTACGATTCCGGGTTACAAATTCTCGTCGCGACGAACGCAGCGCGCGGTGGAAACTTCGCGACCAATCTGTCCCACCAATTCGTTAACTGGAACACGTTCAAGGTCGTGGGCCTTGTGCTCCTGGTCATGTTCCTGATCTCCCACGTGGTGTGGTGGTTTGAACGCCGGTACAACGCGGAGATGTATCCCGAGGCGTACGCGCCCGGCGTCTGGGAATCCTTTTGGTGGACGATCAGCATGCTCTGCACGGGCGGTTGCGAAGCGAAGGGCCCGATGGGGATTCCCGCGCGACTCGTCGCCATCCTGTGGATGCTCGCCAGCATAGTGCTGATCGCTTACTTCACCGCCGCAGTTACGACTGAGATGACGGTCAAGAGTCTCACCGGCGACGTCAGCGGCCCCTCCGACCTGCCTGGCATCAAGGTTGGAACCATCATAGGCAGCACCGCCGAGACGTGGCTTAGAAACAACAAGGCGAAAGTCTCTACCTACGCCGATGTTCCGAGTGCCGTAGCGGCGCTAAACGCCGGCGAACTGAAGGCGGTCGTCTACGACGCGCCTGTGCTCCGTTACTACCTCTCTAAACAAACGAGCACTCGTCTGCGCCTCGTCGGTCAAACCTTCGAGAAACAGTTCTACGGGATAGGTCTTCAGCAGGAAAGTCCCTTTCGTCTTCCGATCAACCGAGCTCTTCTCGCTCTGAACGAACGCGGCTTCATGGATACACTGCAAAAGAAGTGGTTCGGCGCTCCCTCCGAATAATCACTAAGGCCGCTTGAATCGCCAGAGTCCCAGCACGGGTTGAAATTCTTTCTAATCTAAGACTGAAGGTCCGAGCGCCATAATCGCACGGCCTCACAAAGGTCTTAAGTTTTCCGAGCTCCAAGTGTCTCACTCATAGTTGGAGGTTGAAAGGAACGTGATTAGGCCTGGATATTTATTCTATCGATCCAAATACAGCTGGCGCATTACGGTCGCCTTTGGCGCCGCGGCTCTGATTCACTTTGCCGCAGTGGCACTTGCCAACATCCATCGGCACGAGCAGATCGACGAGGCGCCGTCACTACCGCCTGGCATCCCCGAACTCGAGTTCGAGTCTACTCCGATCGATCCAACCCCTCCGCCGGACGTGCCCGATCCACCGCCCCTCCTGGATCCTACGGAGGACTTGTTTTCAGACGCAAGGCCGAAACCGCCTCCGATTCGTACACAAGACACAAGGCTTGTTAGGCCTGGAGTAAAGGCGAGGAACTCATCTCCCGGCTCGCTCACACTATCTTCGGGCAAGGTTTTCGCGCTGAGCGCTCCGCGACCAGAGTACCCCTACGAAGCGAGGCGGCAGAAAATCGTCGGAAGTGGCATTGTGGCGATAAGTGTCGATCTCGTCAGCGGACATGTCACCGATGTCTCGATGTGGCAAAGCACGGGTAGCTCAGTGCTCGACAATGCCACGATGACGGCTTTTCGCAGGTGGCGCTTCAAGCCAGGAACGGTTTCCAGGGTAAAGTCGCCCATCACCTTCACGATGACCGGCGCTCAATATTAGTATCTGCTTGCTCGTAATCGTAATCTAATGCTGGCGGCTGGAGCATAGACCTATCACTCCCGGAATCTTTGAAGCGACAGGAACTCGATTCCATGACGAGAGCTGCCGTCTAGCGCCAGCTCTGCTCCGATCTCACCTATTACCGATGCGAATTTGAAGCCATGGCCAGAAAAGCCACCGCAGAGAATGAGGTTGGCATGTTCAGGGTGATGATCGATCACGAAGTGTTCGTCGGGCGTCAATGAGTACATGCAAGGCTTGGCTGCGCGCAGAGTCCTGGCCCCGCCCGGCATCCATTGCTCCAGCGCGCGAGCGACTGGCTCGACGTCGCGCGCCAGGTCTATTTCACGGTTGACGTGCTGTGCGTCCGTCAAGTCTCCAAAGCCGTGAAAGGCTGCTTTGATCCCGTCGCCGAAATCCGGAAAGCCGTAGAGCGGCGCGGGAAGGCCTCGCCGGTTAAGCAGGAATGCCGGGAAAGCTGGTGCGTCATAAGCGTGGGTGCCAGGTGTAAACCAAGCTTGAATATTGCGTTGGACGCGAATGCGAAGACCAAGCGCCGCGAGTGTTCCCTGAACCCAGGGCCCCAGCGCCAGGACAAGCTTGCTCGCCGAAATCAGCGTGCCATCGGAAAGACGAAGCTCGAAGCCATCGCCGGTCGCGTGCCAGCTTTCCATCGCAGTTTCAAAGCGCATCTTCGCGCCCTCCGCTTGAGCAATGCTTAGGTGCGCCCGGACCGCGCGCTCCGGGTCCAACACGCCTCCATCGACTTCAAAGAGCGCTACTTCGTCCTTCCACAGCTCAAGAGTAGGATAACGCGCCTTAACCTCGCGTTGGCTCAATGACTCTATCTGCAGGTCGTGTTCACGGGCGGCGAGGCGTGTCCCCCGGATGATTTCGCTAGTCTCTTCACCGACCGAGAGCACCCCGGTGACACGCAAGATCGTTTCACCTGCGGCGCGCTCGAGCTCCCGCCATAACTCATAGGCTCGGAGCACCAAGGGCACATAGGCCGGATCTTCGAAGTAAGCCTGGCGAATCATTCGGGTTTTTCCATGGGACGCACCCAAATCGTGCGCAGGTCCGAATTGTTCCAGCCCAATGACAGATGCACCGCGCGCGGCGCAATGAGCCAGGATTGCGCTTCCCATCCCCCCAAGACCTACTACCGCGACGTCGTGATCCATACGCAACCTTCAACGCAGCTGACTATTCGATCTCTGCGCTCCACACAGTTCCGGTATACTTACCCTCGCGATACGAGACCTTGACCCGGTTCCCCACCTTCGCCTTTTCCCAGTGAGCCCGGTCGGTTTGCACTTTGATCCGCCGCAGATCGTCAACCGTTTGGACCCATACCATCCACTGCTCGTCGCCCATAGCTCTCGGGTCCCGGCCGGTACCCCGCGCGTCTTTCTTCATCACATAGGTATCCACGACGATCTCGTCTGCGCGCACCTCTTGAGGCCCCTCCTCTTTCTGTGAAGCTAACTCACTTGAAGCTGGAGTTGGCGTGCTGGGACTAGCGGACTGCTCAGTGGATGCTGTCGGGGTTGGGGGAATTTCCTTCGCGGCAATGTACTCCTTCTCAAGAATGACCGCTTGCCCACTTTTTTTCCAGCATCCGGCGACGCTGAGGATCACCGCCACCCCAGTCATCAAACCCACTAACATTCGAGGACGAAGCTCGAAAAAGTCCCGGCGCATCCCGGAGAAAACGCCGCATGATCTGCGTCGTCAAGTCGAAGCTGGTAGGGCGGTTGACCGAACCGCCCGCGGGCGACTGAGTGAATCGCCCCTGCCGAGTGACAACAGGACGCGAGACTACGACTCACCCCGGAGAAACAGCGCGCGACGGAGCATGCGTTCTACCTTAGAATTGCGGCCATGAATGACGCAAATTCCAGCCAGTCTTCCGCTGTCGTCCGGTTCCGCGCGATGCACGAATCAGGGTGCTTTATCCTGCCAAATCCGTGGGATGTCGGGACGGCTGTGTATCTTCACCATCTGGGATTCGAGGCGCTGGCCACTACTTCGGCGGGTGCCGCCTTTGCTCGAGGAACGCCAGACGTGACGCCAGCACTCCCGCTCGACGTCATGCTAACGCACGTTCGCGAAGTGGTTGCGGCCACGCCGCTTCCCGTGAATGCGGACTTCCAGTCAGGCTACGCGGACGAACCCGAAAGCGTGGCCGCGAACGTGACGCTCTGCATCGCGACGGGAGTAGCCGGGCTCTCTATCGAGGACAATACCGGAGAGCTGGTTTCCCCTCTTTACGAGACGAGCCTGGCAATTGAGCGTATCCGTGCGGCCCGCCATGCGATCGATGCCTCAGGAATTCCAGTGGTGCTGACTGGGCGCTGTGAAGCCTGGCTCGTCGGGCAACCTGCTCCCTTACGCGTGGCGCTTGAGCGACTCGTCGCTTACGCGGAGGCAGGGGCTGATTGTCTCTATGCCCCGGGCGTTCGCGAGCCCGATGAGATAGCGGCAATCGTGAAAGCAGTCTCACCGAAACCGGTCAACGTCCTGATGCACGGACCTAGTAAGGTACTCTCGGTCTCCCGTCTCGCCGATCTGGGGGTGCGTCGCGTGTCAGTCGGCTCGGCCCTGGCACGTGTCGCCTGGGGCGCCTTCGTCCGCGCCGCGCGAAGCATCGCAACAACAGGAACCTTCGACGCGTTCGCCGATGCTATTCCTTTCGCCGAGATCAACGACGTTTTCCGCCAGCGAAGCTGACGGCGATTCGCCTGGTGGGAGTGCTCGCTCCAATCAAAGCGCATTTCTTGCGACGAATCTCGAGCAGGGCAACCATCGCCAACCGTTCGAGACCATAGCTATTCCTCTTGGCTGAATCGATTGGTCAGCTATCAGCTGGGTATCACTCAAGCTGGACCGGAATAACGATCGCCGAGCCACACGCGCGCCGCTGCCCCATCGCGGCTGGACTGGAGGAATCGCACCCATGCCTGCTGCTCGTGCCAGACAGGCGCCAGCTCCCAGACACAGAACGTCGGCTTATGGGCCTTGTCCCGAGCAAACAGCGCGAAATCCACCATCACGTCACCGTCCTTGTAGAAAACGGTCTCCCAGACTTCGTTGGAGCCGCGCCACGTGCAGACGATCAAGAAATAGAAGTCCCTCCCGCAACGGTGAACGATTACAAAGCCGAGTCCCCGGGCTTCAAGCGGGGTCTTCTTGAGATAGGATCGGGCCAGCTGCGTTATTTCGTTCGGGACTGGCAGGTCCTCCGAGTACACGGCGTACCACTTTAGCACAGCGCCCGCTGGCTCGAGCGTTTCACCAGGCGTGACACACTTGGGGGCATGACGATATTCAGGGTCGATCCCTAAGTCACCTTCGAGAACATTTGAGAGGTTTCCGGATTGTTCGGTCATGGTTGAACCTTCGATCTTCGCGGACACCTCACGGTTCGTCGGCGATCCTAAGCACAATCTTGCCGCGCGTGTGATGGCTCGCGACTTGTTGCTGCGCTTTCACAGCTTCGGCCAGCGAGAGCATCCGTGTCACGACCGGTTTGATCTTCTTTGCCTCGATCAATTTCGTGAGTTCCACGAGTTCCGCCGCATTCGGCTTTACCGAAATCGAGGCTCCGCGGATTCCATGCTGGTCGAGTTCGGCCTGATCGAGACGGGAGACGAGCGTGGCAATGAATCCTCCCTTTTTCACCACCCCGTAAGATCGCGCGAGTGTGTCTTTCCCGATCGAATCGAGCACCACATCCATATCCTTGGCCACGTCTTCAAATTTCGTCTTCGTATAGTCAATGGCCACATCCGTTCCGAGTTCGTTGAGTAAGTCCTGGTTTGCCGTCGACGCAGTCGCGATCACCCGCGCGCCGCGCGCCTTGGCAATCTGGATCGCCATGGTTCCGACACCACCTGAGCCGCCGTGAATAAGCACCGTTTGGCCCGCGCGCAATTTCGCCGTGTCGATCAGCGCTTGCCAGGCCGTCAAGGCGGCCAGCGGTACGGCCGCCGCCGCAATGAAACTAAGTGACTTCGGCTTGGGCGATACCTCCTCTTCTGTCGCGACCGCGTACTCCGCGTAACCGCCGCCCGAAAGAACGTATCCGTAAACAGCGTCGCCGGGTTTCAGCTTGGCGATCTTCTTCCCCGTTTTCTCAACGACTCCGGTAATGTCGTAGCCGGGAATCAGAGGCAGATGCGTTCCAAACTCTTTTGCGTCTGTTCCCTCTCGAATGATCGCGTCGATCGGGTTTACGCCCGCTGCGATCACGCGCACCAGGACTTCGTTCTCCTTCGGCTCCGGCCGCGGCACGTCTTCCAGTTTCAACACCTCCGGCCCGCCGTATTCACGAACGATTACCGCCTTCATCATTGGCATCGTCGATTCAGTCGCCGCGTAACACGGCAGAATCGCCAAAGTCGTTAGGCCGCAAATTAGTCGCTTCGACATTCGCATCGAGTAGTCGTCCTCGCAGATGAGAAGTTACGGAGTCAGAAAAATCTTTCCGGTATAAGGGTCCTTCACCTCTGTCCCACTCGGAAAGCCACGGACATCGACATATCCCGATTTCGGTGCGTACGGACTCGTGACAAATCCCGGCTTGTTGGGCACGGGAATCCCGTAGGGCAGATCACGCCGCGCACGTTTGGTCGGAGGGACGCCGGCAGCTGACCGCACCATTAGCGGCACGGGCATGGGCGTGAGCGCGGGGGTTGAAGTTGGCGCAGGCGAAGCGGACGGCGGTGCCGGAGGCAGGTCTTGCGGCGCGGTTTGCTCCTTCCCGCTCTTTTTCGTCCCGGCCGTGCTCTTTTGCGGATTCCGGGGCGGCGGTGTTGAGCTGCGCGGATGCGCTATCGAATTGCCCAGCCTCTTGAAGAAGTCGCCAATCGGATTTCCCGCGACTGCGGAATGGCCGCCAGCCAGAAACGCAGTTACCGACAAGATCAAGACGACTCGCTTAAGCAGGTAATCCATAAGTGCTGTCATTCTGCACTACGTAGCGCCGTGTTCAATATTTCAGGCGTTTTTCTGGTAAGAGCGCTTGATCGGGTAAACACTGCTCGGAAGGTGCGGAGGATCCTTTAATCCGAATGGCGAGGAACAAGCGGACCAAACTGAAGACGCCGGATGTATGTCCGGTCTGCGGCGAAGACGTCCCGGATGGCGCATTAGCTTGCCCGGAATGCGGCGCGGACCACAATTCGGGCTGGCGGCTGGAGGCAAACAGCTATGATGCCCTGGATTTACCCGATGAGGATTTCCACTACGATGAGTTCGTCCGCCAGGAGTTCGGCTCCTCCGTAAAACCAGCCGGAATGAAGACGATCTGGTGGATTACCGCCATTCTAATTATCGTCGCGTCCGCTGCGCTTTATTTTCTCGCCGCTCGGTAGCTCTTCGTTACGCTCTTGTGCCTGTAATCGACCTTACGACCGAGGTCCACGCGCCGATTGAGCGGACGTTCGATTGAGACGCCTGCTTCTGACCAGAAACGCACTGATCAAGACGGTCGCGGAAACAGAACGATGGCGCCGCTACCTCGAGCAACCCTGATCACGCAGCGCCGTCCGCGGCCCGCGTTGACTTGATTCGGTTTGATTTTACCTTTCGAAGCCGGCAACGCGCCGGCTTTGAATCGTGAAAAGCGTCCTCTTCGTTTGCACAGGAAATATTTGCCGGAGCCCGATGGCGGAAGGTCTTTTTCGCCGTCTCCTCGGTAATCGGAAGGATATCGAAGTCGCATCGGCCGGCGTCCACGCGGTGCGCGGGCAGCCTCCGAGCATGCACGCGGTGCACGTCTGCCAGCAAGAAGGGGTGGACATCGGAGGACTGCGCAGCCAGCCGCTCACCGCCACGCTGATCGAACGCGCCACCCACATTTTCGCGATGACCGCGGCCCATCTCGAGACGATTCACATGCTCTTCCCCCAAGGCGCGGAGAAGGCGTATTTGCTCCGGGAATTTGAGGAGCCAGGCATGACCGTCTGGCGCGACGTGCCGGACCCGATCGGTTGCAACCGCGATGTTTACAGCGTTTGCGCGGCGACAATTAAAAACGCTTTACCGACCGTGCTCGCGTTCGTAGAACAAAGCGAACTCGCGATGCCGGCTAAGTCGCGCGGCAGCGGAAGTTCATCCTACACCATGGCAGACCAGCCCCCTCCCATCCCAACGAGCCCCCCGCCGACTCCTCCACCCGCATCCGTCGGCGGCGGTTTGCGCAATGTCGATCCCGAGATTTTTGCAGCGGTCGTCGCGGAAGAGAAGCGGCAGCGCGAGAACATCGAGCTGATCGCGTCGGAGAATTTCACCAGCCGCGCGGTGATGGAAGCGCAAGGCAGCGTGCTGACGAACAAATACGCCGAAGGTTATCCGGGGAAACGCTGGTATGGCGGCTGCGAGAACGTCGATACCGCCGAGCAGCTCGCGATCGATCGCGCCAAACAACTTTTCGGTTGCGAACATGTGAACGTCCAGCCGCATAGCGGCGCGCAGGCGAACATGGCCGTTTACTTCGCCATGCTAAAGCCCGGCGACAAAATTCTTGCCATGAACCTCGCCCACGGCGGCCATCTCACCCACGGCCACCCGGCGAATTTTTCCGGCAAGTTTTACCAGGTCTCGCAGTACGGCGTCAGCGCGGATACCGAGCAGATCGATTACGACGCGCTCGCCAAGCAGGCCGAGGAAGTCCGGCCGGCGATGATCACCGCGGGCGCGTCCGCTTATCCGCGCATTATCGATTTCCCGCGCCTGCGCCAAATCGCCGATTCCGTCGGCGCGATTCTGTTCATCGACATGGCGCACATTTCCGGACTCGTTGCCGCCGGTCAGCATCCCACTCCGATTCCGCACGCCCAGTTCGTCACCACCACCACGCACAAAAGCCTTCGCGGTCCGCGCGGCGGCATCGTGATGTGCATCGCCGAACATGCGAAGGCGATCGACGGGACCGTGTTCCCGGGTGTCCAGGGCGGCCCGCTCATGCACGTCATCGCCGCCAAAGCCGTTTGTTTTCAGGAAGCGCTCCAGCCGCAGTTCCGCGATTACCAGCGGCAGGTCGTCGTGAACGCCAAGGCGCTCGCCGCCGGACTGGCGAAACACGGCTACCGCATCGTCTCGGGCGGCACCGACAACCACCTCATGCTGGTCGATCTTCGGCCGAAAGACATCAACGGAAAGATCGCGCAGGAAATCCTTGATCGCGCCGGCATCACTGTGAACAAGAACGGCATCCCCTTCGACACCTACCCGATCTTCAAACCGGGCGGGATCCGCATCGGCACACCCGCCGTCACCACCCGCGGGATGAAAGAAGAAGAAATGCTCGAGATCGCCGACCTGATCAACGACGCCCTGAACCGCCGCGACGATGCCGCCGCCCTCGAACAGATCCGCGGCAAAGTGCGCGAACTGACCAGCCGCTTCCTTCTGCCTTCCTAACTCTCTCGCTCCCTAATTGGACGTTGAGCGTTGGACGTTCGCGGGCGCAGCGCGCGTCCTTTCCTTCGTCAGTTCAATCTTGCCAAGGGAAAATCCGCTTGATATTTCTTCTCGGCTCAGGCTTCGACAGCCTATTTCCCCTTGAAATTAAGAAATATACTGGAAACTGCCGCCTCTCCTCACGGGGTGTTGCCCAGTTCTACTTAGCCATTACCCTCACGTGCTATGGAAAATGACGGACAAATTGAACAGCCGGAAGTTAAAAGCGGATGGAGTGCGAACTATTTGTTGCTCACTCTAACCCTCTCCCTCTTAACAGGAGGCCTTGGTTATGGCCTAAAATGGCTATTCGAGCCTGCACCGCGCAAGATAATTGGTCTAAGTGAGGATTACTCGCCGAATCTCTTGGATATTGATCAACGCGCAAGGGCTGGGATCATTGCCTCGTTTTCGCGAAAAGAAGCGGTTGGTAAACCGCTTGCCGCTTATTATGAGTGCTCTATCACCGTAACAAACGACGGAAGCGAAGGCGTCGAAGACGTCGAAGTTACCATCGACACTCAAGACCCGAAATTGCAGCTGGGAGATGCGCCGTCGGTTTCCACGTCGCCGAGGGAACTAGCCTCCGCCTTGAAGATAAATCGTATTACTGCTGGCGGTAACGTATCAAAGCAACAATGGACACTGGGGCTTTTGAATCCGCGCGAGTCCGCTTCTCTGCGCTTCGTAGCGCTCTCTTCCGATCCGATTCCAAAAACATCCATTCAAGCCACAGCGCGTAAGAAGGATTGGGAGACGCTGAAGGTGGGTCAACGGCCAGAGACACAAAAGGTATCCATCCTCAGGAAGCCCCTTCGTGACTTTACCGGAATAGATATACTGTTCTTGCTCGTTTATTACTTGGCGATGTCGTTCGCGTTTAATCTCTACGCGGGGTTGTTTTGGCAAACCCCACTGATGCAGCGTATTATCAGCAAATGGCGGGCACGAAGCCAGCGCTGGAGAGGGCCTGCCTAGTCTTGTCATCAGCCCTTCCTGCCCAATCCTCTCGATCGAAGGCTGGGAGGTGTGATCACAGTTAATCAACAAATCCTGACGAGACGAGGGGCGATTAATTTCTCCAAACGCTCTGCCAGTCGAGATATGCTTCATATCTGGTTAGGCCACTACGACACCAACAAAGGCACTAGCCGTTTTACAGCGGACAAGCCTCTGCCGGCCGCCTTGGTGCGAAGGCTGGTCAAGCTCCGGATTGCCAAGAACCGCGGACCCCGGGCGACGCAGCCACCTCCGAAAGCATTCGCGAGCGGGCGCTGGGCGCCTGGCTGTGTAGCTTCGGATAATCTCAACACCGCCAATGCAAAATTAACTCGCCCTCACCGGCGATTACTGATCTGATTCGTTCGACGCCTTCCCCTTGATCTTTTCCCCGGACCGACTGCCCCAAACAACCAATAAACCACACCACCACCCATGAACCATACCGCCACAAAACAGCAAGTCGCCAACCGAGGCGTTGCACCCGACGATTTTCTCAATCAACTCGTTGCCTGGGGAAAGCAGGCACCCGACGAAATATTCGCGCCGAATACCCACAGCGACGTTTACTCCAGCATCTTCAACACCCTCGGGCCCTGGCAGGGCGTTCCGCATCGCCGCGCTGTCATGCTCGAAGTGATGCGCGTTCTCGCCGGCTTTGAGTCTTCCTGGAAATGGACCGAAGGGCGCGACACCCACAACCCAGATTCCGTCACGTCAGATACGATCGAGGCCGGCGCCTGGCAGGTGAGCGCCAACTCGATGAACTTCGGACAGGAACTCAAGGACCTCGTCCGCGGCAAGATCGGCACACTGGACGGGAACGCGTTCCAAAAGGCGATGAAAGAAGATCATCCCCTGGCGATGGAGTATATCGCCCGGTTGCTCCGCCGCACGACCCACCACAATGGTCCCGTCCTCCGGCACGAAATCGACCATTGGCTGCGGCGAGATGCCGTCGCGGAGTTTCAAGCGGCGATGTGATCGGAACACGTCGTCTCACAGAGACGTCCGACAATAATTTGTCTCCCCCCGGCGGTGATAGACCGCCGCGACAGATGCTGAAGAGATGGCCACGGTGGGCCTGCGGAATTTTCCGCTTACCTAATCGGCGCGAATCTGCCTAAATCTTGCGCAGCACTTTCGCGCGATGAGCAAGACTTCGGAAACTCCGCAAACCAATCCGCTCCGCGAGGGGCTCGCGACCCGCGCCGTGCCGCAGGCATGCACGGTCGTGATTTTCGGGGCGACGGGCGACTTGACGATGCGGAAACTGATTCCCGCGCTCTACAACATCGCGGCCGATGGTGAGTTGCCCCCGGCGGTGACGGTGGTCGGTTTCGCCCGCCGTCCGAAAACGGATGAGGAATTCCGAAAGGAGCAGGGAGAAGCCACCCGGAAGTTTTCGCGGCAAACGGTGCGCGACGAAATCTGGAATGGCTTCGCCCAATCTATTTTCTATCACCAGAGCGAGTTCCATGACGCGTCCGGCTACAAGAGCCTGGCCGAGCGCCTCGAGAAGATTGATAAGGAGCGCGGCACGGGTGGGAACCGGCTTTTTTATCTCGCGGTCGCGCCGGACCAGTTCGAGCCCATCCTGAAAAATCTTAAGGACGCGGGGTTGAACAAGGCGCGTGAGGGAAGCTGGGCGCGGGTCATCGTCGAGAAACCGTTCGGAACCGATCTCGCTTCCGCGCGCGAGCTCAATCAGATTGTGCGCCAGGCGTTTTCCGAGGACCAAACCTACCGGATCGATCATTTCCTCGGCAAAGAAACCGCGCAAAACATTCTCGTTCTGCGGTTCGCGAACGCGATCTTTGAGCCGATCTGGAATGGCCGCTACGTCGATCATATCCAGATCACGGCGGCGGAAACGCTCGGCGTCGAAGGACGCGCCGGCTACTACGAAGGCGCGGGCGCCTTGCGCGACATGGTGCAGAACCATTTGCTCCAGCTCCTTTGTCTCGTCGCGACGGAACCGCCGACGGACCTCAGCGCGGACAGCATCCGCGATGAGAAGGTCAAGATTGTGAAATCGCTTCACCGCATGGCGCACGAGGAGATTGCCGAAAATGTCGTCCGCGGCCAATACGCGGAGGGCGCAATCAACGGAAAGCCCGTCCCGGGTTATCGCAGCGAGAAAGGAGTGAAACCGGATTCGAAGACGGAGACATTCGTCGCCTTGCGAGTGCGGGTCGATGACTGGCGCCTGGCTGGTGTGCCCATCTACATTCGCGTCGGTAAGCGGCTGCCAAAATCAGGCACGGAGATTTCCGTCCATTTCAAGAAAGCGCCGCCGGTCTTGTTCAACAAGGAATCCGTTTCGCTCGATCAGAACGTTCTCGTAATCCGCATCCAGCCAGACGAAGGAATTTCGTTGCGGATGCAGGCTAAAATGCCCGGCACCAGTTTTCGGATCGAGCCCGTGAAGATGGATTTCCATTACGGCACTTCTTTCGGCAAGGCGAGTCCCGAAGCGTACGAGCGGCTGCTCCTCGATGCCATGAGCGGCGACGCCACGCTTTTCGCCCGGCGCGATGAAGTCGAAGAAGCATGGGCCTTCATCGATCCGATCGAAGAAGCCTGGGTCGCGAAAGAGAATCAGCCGGGCTTGTTCGAGTATCCCGCCGGATCGTGGGGTCCGGAGGAAGCCGACGAGCTCCTGGCGCGCGATGGCCGCGCGTGGCGGCGGTTATGAGCGCCCGGCGATGAATATTGCCCGCTCTTTGCCTGTCATCCAGAGCCGCGCAGGCGGCGAAGGATCTCGCAAACACATTCCGACCGTCCGAATTCTCAAGAAGGATCCAATTGCAGGTGCGAGGTCCCTCTCCGTCCTGTGGCGGATCGGGATGACAGCTGCGTTGTCTGCCAGATGATTATGGCTAGCCAAGTCGCCGAAACCTTTGCACCAGGCCTGCCGGTTGAGATCGGGAAGATCGATCGCGAGCTGAAAAAGCTTTGGGCGGAGGCCGGCGGCGCGATGACGCGCGCCTCGCTCATGAACCTTGCCGTGTACAGCGAAGCGCCCGGTTCTCTTCCTCGAAACACCGAGATCATTTTCAAAATCACGGAGGCCCACGCTTGTCGCGCCATCGTGATTAGCGCGAATCCGGACGCGAAAGAAAATCGCGTGGAGGCATGGATCAGCGCGCATTGCCACGTCAGTCGCGCGGGTGGCAAGCAAGTTTGCTCGGAACAGCTTTCTTTCCTGCTGGAAGGTCCTTCCGCGAGATTGCTCCCGAATATTGTCTTCTCCCAACTCGATTCCGATCTCCCGTTTTATCTTTGGTGGCAGGGCGAATTTCACGATCCGATGGACCCACAGCTCTGGGCCTGGGTCGATCGCGTCATCTACGACAGCCAGAAATGGAGCGACTTCCGCGCGCAAATGCAACGCGTCGAAACCGCGCAGGCGGAAGCGAAGCAGCGCATTGTGCTTTGCGACCTCAACTGGACGCGGCTCGTTCAAGTCCGGCTGGCGATAGCGCAATTCTTCGACCATCCAATGTCGCACCATTGCTTCGGGGAGATCGAAAGCGTGGAGATCGATTTCGCGCCCGGGTATCGTTCGACGGCATTACTCCTGGCGGGCTGGCTCGCGGCGCAGTTGCATTGGACCCTGGAGGAAAACGCGAAAGACAACGCGTTGATATTTCACGATCGGTTGAGAAAGACGATTCAGGTTTCGCTCGGAGAAAAGGCCGGCGAACCGATTAGCCGCTGTGTCGTGAAGTGCCGATCCGCCGAATTTCGCGTGTCGCATTCGGCAAATGCCGACCTGCTTGATGTGGCCATAGAAGGATCGGACGCGGAGCGAAAGTGTTTGATGCCCGCTGGTAGCAACGACCCGGTGCGGCTGATGAGCGAAGAGCTCATGCGCGGCGGGCCGCATCGCGTCTATCTCCGCGCGATGAACTCCGCGCGGAGTCTTCTGTAGCGGTCTACCCCTCCACCGCTGCAGCCGTTTCTTCGCGACTGAAAACCTGCGCCTGTTTCAGAAGCTCGGGATCATTCAGCCGGCCATCATAAACCTCCGACCACGTTTGTTGATTCATCGAGCACATGGGCACCGCCACCCATTCGCCATTGCGCTTTACCGCCCCCTTGAACACACAGGAATCGAGTCGCGCGCGCACGACCGGATCGGTATCCGCCTGCGCCACCTGCTTCGCGTCCATGAAATTGTGCATGCCCACGCCGAGCGTGTGCACCTGTCCGCGCAAGAGCGAACGGAAAATCTCCGGGGGCGCCTTCCGTGAGGTGACGTAGCGGAAGAGTTTGAAAACGAGTTTGGCGGCAAGCAGCGGGTGCTGAAACAGAACGCCGGCGAGGCGATAGGGAGGCGTTCCGGCATCGTCGCTCACCAGCGACAGGCCGCCGATTTTTCGCAACACCTCACCGAGCAGCGAGTCGAATTTCTTGTCGTCGGGCAGGAGAGGAAAAATTTTTCCCGAAGGCCGCGCGATCAAGAGCGAGGCCCAGCTGTTGCAATCAGGATGGCCGAAAATCGAGACGTCGCGGCGCAGCGGCAGCCCGACGCCCTCGCAGATTTTCTCCCACACATCCGCTGACGTAATGGGACGCTGGGAAAAAATGGTGCGCCCCGTGTCGGCTTCAGGTTGAAAACTGAGCATGCGCCAGATGTAACTCCGCTGCGGATCGGCCAGATACCAGCGGATCACTTCCGGCACGTCGTCAATGTTGCGGCGCGTCACGGTAAAACTGAGCGCGTATTCAAGGAGCAACCCGGTTTTTTCCCGGACGCGCAGAGCAAGATCGGTGAAGGCCTGGCGCACCGGATGAAGATCGGCTTCGCACTTGATGCGGCCGATCGGAAAGCCGTGCCTGCCGGCCTGTGTCATATCGACGTGCACAGAAATTTGCCGCAATCCACCTTCGACGACCAGGCGTTCAAGAAAATCCGGATGCTCGATCAACGTTTGTCCGTGCGTCATGAGCATCGGGATGGAGCCAACGGTGATTGCGTAACGAACAATCTCGATCAGCTCATCGCCGCGCCCTGACTTCCAATAGGCGTCCGCCACATCGCCGCCCGTGATCTGGAGTCCGCCGCCGGGACCTTGCAAACGGCGATTCGCGTCGATCTGCTCCTTCACCTGCGCGAGCGATGGAATCGGAATCTCGTTCGCATTCTTCGGGAGGTAACAGTGCGTGCAATGAAATGAGCAATAACTCGCGCCGAGCGTGAAGCCGCAGTGCGTGAGGTGCCGGCCGGAAATCTGGTTATTCGTTCGCAATTCGAGCGGCAACGATTCCCAGCGATCTTTCAAGACGCGCGCCTTTTCCTCGCCAATAGGCCGCCGGAAGGCGTTCCAGCGGGCGCGCCAGATCGGCGGACTCACTTCCTGATCGTTCGCGAGTGAAACCATTATTCCTCGGCGCTATTTCACTTCATTCAAACCCCAGTCGTACTCCTGATAACTGATCTTGGCGTCGTTCGGTATCGGCGTGGCGCGGCGCTTGTTGATGAAAGCCAGCGGGCCGCCCTCGCCTTTGAAGTCATCCTTGTACCAATCGAAAATCTTCGAGAGCTCCGCCGTTTTGGTCGAAGGATTATACTTCACCCCTTTCTCCGAGTTCACGTAGCCCTTAGCCAATCTTTCCAATTGCTCCTCCAGTTTTGGAGCGCTGAACGCTTCGCGATTGAGCGGCGGGCAACTCTGGCTGGCACAATTGAGCGCGAAATGGACGCGCGGCTCACTGAATTTCGAGCGAATCGTTTCCTTCTCCAGCGCATTGAAGCTGGTCTCCTGCCCCGCGACTTTGATCCGTTTGCCGGTAAAGAAAGTGAAGAAGGTGTCCTTCACACTCCTGGTCGGATATTTTCCAAGCGCTTCGTGCAGAATCCAGGCGTTGTAGGCGTTGATGTAGAAAGCGAGCTGCTGTCTCTTATCCAGCCCCGATACGGCCTCCTTCGCGATTCCATCCACCACGGCCTGGAGGGCCTGCATGTCGGCGGCGTTATTTTTCCACTCAGCATACCTCACCCCGCCGGAGGTGACGTACTTACCCAGGAGCCGATTATAACTCTCGGTCCAGTTCTGCGCCGGGGAAGTCGCGACGCAAACGAAACAGAGTGCGGCCGCGAGAAAAACGCGCAGGGGTAGTTTCATGCCTCCATTTCGCACTCAGGGAATTGTTAGGGCAAGAGTAAAATGAGCGGTCCATGTCTGTGCCTGTAGCCGTTTCGCTACGCGAAGCGCTCCTTCCGGAATGTTCGGCGGGGAATACACAGGACGAGAGTCTCTCCACGCTTCGCACAGCGAAGCGGCTACAAGCAGCGAACCGACTACAATAGTTTTTCGAAAAGCGCGCGCAGAGCGCCGCCGCTTGTTTCGATCGAGAATTTTTCTCTGGCGATCTCCCGGCCCCGGCCGCCAAACCTTCGCGCCTGTTCGGGGTTGGCGATCAAATATTCGAGCGCAGCGCAAACCGCTTCTGGATCATGTTCCGGAACCAGTTTTCCGCTGACGTCGTTCTCGACCATTTCCGGAACGCCGGCCAGCGGCGTGGAGATAACCGGCAACCCCGCGGCCATGGCTTCCATGATTACAGTCGGCAAATTGTCCATTCCCCCGCCCTCTTCACGCGTGCAAGGCAGGGCGAAGATCGTCGCATGCGCGAGCCTCAGCGAGATCTGCGATTGCGTCTGCGGCCCGACCAATTTCACGCACGACTCCAAACCATCCCGGACAATTTGAGATCGCAGCGCCGTCTCGAGCGGACCCTCGCCGATGATCTCACAAACGAAATCGCGACCGCGCGGCTTGAGCAGGCGACAGGCGCTGATGAGATCGGTGAACCCCTTTTTCTCGATAAATCTGCCGATGGAAACGATTGCCGGGATTCCGCTCCCAAAGTCAACCGGATGGAAGCGCGACAGATCCACCCCGTTGTAGATTCGATGCACTTTCGCGGCGGCTTCGGGAAAACGGCTTCTCAGAAATTCCGCCGCGTAATCGCTCACGGTCACGATCGCCGCCGCGTTCGCCAGCAATTCCGCCAGTGAAACCACGAAATCCCGCGGCGCAAAGACGTCGTTCGCGTGGGCCGTGAAGCTGTAGGGAATTCCAAAGAACTGATTGATCCAAAATGCAGTCCGAGCCGCCATCCCGGCAAAGTGCGCATGCAGGTGCCGGATCCCGTCTTGTTGCAAATGCAGCCCGACATAAACGGCCTGATAGAGGCGAAGGAAATCCGATTGCCTCCCCCACTTCTCCAAGGCTTCCCGCGCGGCCTCCGGCACCCTGCGCTCGCGGAGCGATCGAGCGACTTCACGCACCAGCGCATTCTCGTCCGGCAGATAATGCACCCGGCGGACGAGCTGTTCGTCCCAATCCTGTTTCGGTTCATTAACCGGCCGCCGGATCGAGTAAACGTGAACCTTCGTCCCCTGGCGTTCCAGCTCTGCCACCTCTCGATAACAAAAGGTCTGGCCGAACGACGGAAATCGCTCGAGCAGGTAAGCGACCTCGGGCATGGCGAAGACTCAACGGCGGAAGCCGCGCTTGCAACTCCACCCTGGCGAACGCCTTCCTGGAGGGCTCCGCCGTTTTTGGGAACAATCAATCCGTTTTCTGCACGACTCCTGCTTTAGAAGGTGCATGGTCGACCGGGATTTCTTTGGCTTTTGCATTACGCTTAAGCCCCTTGAGCTGAAGGCCATCGGCGAACTCTCGCAGACCCGGCACCTCGCCGCGGGGGAAACGATCTACGCCCCCGGTGATCCCGGCGACGCGTTTTACATCATCAACCGTGGCGTCGTCGAAGCAGTTCGCAGCAGCGCCAAGAATGTTTCGGACACCTATCTCTCCCGCGGAGACATTTTTGGTGACGTCGAGGTTTTGACCGAGCGGCCGCGCAAATACCTGGTGCGCACGCGCGAGCCCGTGAGTCTCCAATGTTTTCACCGCGAGAATTTTCCCGAACTCGTCCGGCGCGTTCCGTCGTTCTTTCAATATCTCAGCGAACAACTCGCCTTCCGGCTCGCGCAAGCGAGAGACCTCACGCTGGCCCAGAGTCACTGCCTGGAGTTGAGCGGAAGCCTTTCGAACTTCGATTTGGTCACCGTTTATCAGACGATCGTGAATTCCTCCCAAACCGGCGAGCTCCGTATCTCAAATGAAAGCTCCCAGCTGATCTCCGCCTTCTTCTTCGAAAAAGGCCAGCCGCGCTGCGGCCAATTCGAGCACCTGACCGGCGAAGAGGCATTCTCGCAGCTGTTTTTGAGTGAGGCATTACCAGGCACGTTTTCCTTCTCCTCCGGAGACCGGCCGATCCGCGCCGGGATGCACGCGGAAGAAATCGCTCGAAATCCAGACGAGATGCTGATCAATGCGTTACAGGGGCGAGACGAACTGCACGACCTCAAGCATCGCATGTCCGACGGCTCGGCGACTTTGCACCGGCGAAAACCGAATCTTGTCGCGCTGGCGTCTGCGGAGCCCAAACTCCGGCCCGTGGTGGAACAAGTTTGGAAATTCGTCGATGCTGGACCAGTCGTGCTCTCCAGTTTATTTCGGCAGTGTTCCTTTAACGAACTCAAGATTTACCAGGCCGTTGACGAACTCGTGGAGTCGCAACATCTCGATTTGTCTCCGGCCGGGGCCGGCCAGAAAGTCGCCTGACAAGAACAAGCTGCCGTGAAATCGCTTTGCCTTATTCTTCTCCTGGCGATCGGCGCCACGCCCGCCTGCTCACACTTTAGCAAGAGCTCTCGGCAACAGCGCGCCTACGAAAAGTACGTCAGGAAATCTTCGGTCGTGCACCAGAAGCAACAAAAAAAGTTTCGCCAGGAGAAGGCAAAGGTTCCGCGGTTAGAGGCTACGGAACCGCGGGTGACCACGGAGACATCCGAGAGTCCGCAGGCCGCCTCACGCGAGCCCAGCAATCAGTGATCCTCGGGCGGGGCCACGATTGATCTGCCCAGCGAACTAAGCGCTGCGCCGAACCGGAATCGGTTTCCCCTCGCGATCGACGGCCACGTAGGTGAAAACGCCGTGCGTGACGCGGACCTGTTCGCCGCTCATGTAACGTTGGACCCAGACTTCGACCGGAATCGTCATCGAAGTGCGCCCGATTTTTTCGACCCAGGCATAGCAGGCCACGGTATCGCCCACGCGCACCGGTTCGAGGAACGACATTCCTTCCATCGCCACGGTCACGACGCGCGTCTGTGCTGTTTTCGCCGCGAGAATTCCGCTGCCCAGATCCATTTGCGACATGATCCAGCCGCCGAAAATATCGCCATTCGGATTGGTGTCCGCCGGCATCGCGATCGTGCGGATGACCAGTTCCCCCTTCGGTTCCACGAGGGTGTCCATTTGCATGAACGATAACACAGCAGGCAAGCCTCGATTCGCCCTGTAGCCGCTTCGCTGTGCGAAGCGTCCGGAAAACGCGGGAATCTCGTTGAAAAACGAACGCCACCTCTCGCTTCGCACAGCGAAGCGGTTACAGGAAAGAAAGGCTTCAGGTTACAGGATCAACATGCAATCCCCGTAGCTGTAGAAACGGTATCGTTGCTGGATCGCCTCCGCATATGCCGCCAGGAGAAATTCCCTTCCGGCGAACGCGCTCACCAGCATGAGCAGCGTGGAGCGGGGCAAATGAAAATTCGTCAGCAGTGTATCGACGTGCCGGATTTCTGCGGGCGGGTGAATAAAGATGTCCGTCGCGCCCTGCTGCTCGATAAGCTTGCCTTCGCGACGAGTGGCGGATTCAAGCACTCGAACAGTCGTCGTCCCGACCGCCACGATCCGGTCGGCGGCATTGATCGCGGTCGCGGCGGACTCGGAAATCGAGAATTGCTCTGCGTGCATGCGATGATCGGCGATCGCCCCGCTCTTGACCGGCTGGAAAGTTCCGGCGCCGACATGCAACGTGACGAACGTATGCGGTAACTTCGCCAGAAGCTCGGGGGTGAAATGCAATCCCGCCGTCGGTGCGGCGATGGCGCCGGGCATCTCGGCGAAAACAGTTTGATACCGCTCCGCATCACTCGGATCGCCCTGCCGCTCGATGTAGGGCGGAAGTGGGACCAGCCCTCCTGCTAAGAGATTCTCTTCGCGATCGAGGGAAACGACCCGCTCGCCTCCCGCGCAAATCTCTTCGACCCGCACCGTCGCGCTGTTGATTTTCGCCGTGCTCCCAACACGCATTTTTCGACCCGGTTTGACCAGGCATTTCCAGTGCATGGGACCGAGTTGCTCGAGAAAAAGAAACTCAATCCTGCCGTCATCGGAAAACCTCCGTGCGCTCATCACGCGAGTGTTGTTCAGGACCAGCAAATCGCCCGGGGACAGAAATTCGCCGAGTTCGGCGAAGGTTCGATGTTCGATTCGCTGGTCCTGCCGGTACAGCACCATCATCCGCGATTCGTCCCGATGCGCTAGCGGGCGTTGCGCGATCAGCTCTTCCGGCAGCGCGTAATCGTAATCTGAGAGTTGTGAACTCATTCGGGGAAGCATCAAAGGAATTGCCGTCCGGCGCAAAACCTCAGATTGTTGCTGACACTGTGAGCGAATTTCCACCGGCACTCGATCTCGTTATGGGCGCGCTCAAACAGATTCGAGACCGCGGGGAAAAACTTCCGAGGGCATCCCGAACTTCGCTGGGACGGCTTCGAGGTGCCCGCCCAGTGCAACCAGGGACGGAAGGGAGCCCGTCCCTCCAGGGAATCGTGGACAAGGCGGCGTTACTGGAGCCGATCCGCGCGCGTGTCGCGGTTTGCGTCAAGTGCCCGCATCTCGCGCGCACGCGCACGCAGACTGTCTTCGGTGTGGGTAATCCGGATGCCGAGCTGATGTTCATCGGCGAAGCGCCGGGGGCTGACGAGGACGCGCGGGGAGAACCTTTCGTCGGGCGAGCGGGCCAGCTATTGACGAAAATTATCGAGACGATGGGCTTCAAGCGCAGCGACGTTTACATCGCGAATGTGCTCAAGTGCCGGCCCGACATGCCGCCGGGCAGCTCGGGCAATCGCCCGCCGACGCCGGTAGAGATGCAGACCTGCCTGCCCTATCTCGCGGAGCAAATCGCCATTATTCAGCCGAAGGTTTTGATCGCTCTTGGCGCCACCGCGGTCGAGGGCTTGCTCGGAACTCGCGGCGTGATGCGGGAGCTGCGCGGAAAATGGCACTCCCATCAGGACACGCCACTGATGATCACTTATCACCCGTCCTACTTGCTCCGAAACCAGGCGCCCTCAGAAAAGCGCAAGGTCTGGGAGGATATGTTGCAGGTCCTGGAACGGATCGACCGTCCGATCACAGAGAAGCAGCGCAATTATTTTCGGTAGGCCGATCAGTCAAGACTTGTTGACTGACCCCTATCTTCGCTCCCTATCTTCTACTCCAGACTAACCCCTTTCTAGTTCCTCTTTTCGTTAGCTCTGACCTTTTTGCTCTACGATTTACGAGCAGATTCAAGAAGTTTTAGGATAATCCCACTGTCAGTTGAAGGATTTTTCTCATAGCGTTCGATCGCTTTATCGATCGCTGTCAGTTGCATCCAACCTTCGATGTTCGGATTCGCTCCCAGATCTAGTAGCTTTTTCACCATGTCAGGGTGCGCCGTCTCTATGCTTTCACGAAGCACAGTATTACCTATGTGGGATTCATCTCGAATATTCACATCAGCGCCAGCCGCCACAAGCAAGTCCACTAGACTGACATCACCATGCCTAACTGCGTGCATCAACGGCGTATAAGATACATCGTCAAAATCGTTGATGCTGCCTACCATAAGCGGATCTTTCAGCAGTTCTTTGATGACCTCTTTACATCCCAACTGGCACGCATAGTGCAGGATGGTTCCAGGATATTCACTTTCCTTTTGGACGGGCCTTTTCTGCGCAAAGAACGCAGACACCTGAGACGCATCATTTGACTGTATGGCGCGAAGTAGATCGCTATATGATGATTTCGTACTCACGTGTCCTCCTAGAAGACCAGTACTGGCGCCAAGAAGATAACGATAATTACCGTCCCGCCCACTATGATAATGTTATTCTTTTGCTGCTGAGTTAAGGGTGGAATGCTTGGGATCCTAAACCGACAAGCGTTCGGTGGCTCTGGATCATTACAAGTTGCAGCGTACAGCGCGATATCGGCTGCTAGTTTGGCTTCCAAGTAGGCTATCTGTTGGAGGTGACCATCAATGCTCAAACCGAGGTTTACCTCATCTCCCGGTGCGCTTTGAGGCAGGTTCCCCCGATCATTTGCCAGCTCGCGGTATTTTCCTTCGAGAATTCTTTCTTTCTCTTCGATGCTCCTCTTGAGTAATTGGCAACGGGGACTACTAGGTGGCTCCAGGCCGAGTGGGTCCGTCGTGTTCAGCGGATTGTTCGCAACATAGCCATAGAGGTTGATCCCACCTGCTTCAGCAATGGGATCCCTGCTGAGCCATCTGCCGAGCGCTGGATTGTAGGCGCGGTAGAGCGCCAGATTCAGGCCGCTGGGAGCATGGAAGTAGTGGCCGGTGTAACCGAAATCGACGTTCATGTTACCGTCCACCACAACCGCCTTGCCGTAGGGATCGTAATCGTAGCGGGCCTTCAGAGCGCCGGTGGAGTCAGTCACTTCCCGAATGCTCCCAAGGTGATCCCGCGAATAATAATAT
>JBEEHC010000177.1:0-13790 GCA_041167205.1 Verrucomicrobiota bacterium | reverse complement strand
TTCTCCCTGAAGAGTCGTGGTAGACCACCACGTTGATAGGTTACTGGTGTAAGCGTAGTAATACGTTCAGCTAAGTAATACTAATAACTCGTTCGGCTTGGTCATTTACTTTTCAATTAACCCGTCGCGTCGGCGTCAAACCTGACGCGGCGGCAAATTGAGAGGAATGACTCTAAAATGATTAAATAAAACGAAGCCTTAAAATGCGGAAAACTTCCTGTATGTAGACATCAAAGAATCGGCGGAATTGCAGATTTCAGATCTTAGATTGGCGATTTGAAAACGGTTCTTTGGAAATATTAGCAACGTAGGATCGTCAGAAACTCTGACGCACGTTGAAGAAGGCATCTTGCAGGCACCAATCTGCAATCTGAATTCTTCAATCTGCAATGAAAGGCGTCAGCCTTCTGGTGATCATAGCGCAGTGGACCCACCCGTTCCCATTCCGAACACGGAAGTGAAACGCTGCAGCCCCGATGGTAGTGCGACGATAGGTTGTGCGAGAGTAGGACGTCGCCAGAACAAAGGCCCCGCGCTTGGAAACAGGCCGCGGGGCTTTTGCATTTACCGGGCTTCGTCGGCCCTTCCAACGCACGTGTACTCGTAGTGATCCTTTACCTGATTCCAAAACGCTCCCGCCGACTCAGCCTTCAACAGTTCGCGATAAACGAATTTGGGAACGTGGGCGTAGCGATAAATGTCCCCGTGTCGAAACTCGACCTGCAAAGTCTTTTGGCTCTGGTCATACGTGACGGCTGTGATCGCAGACGAGCTGAGTCGAACACGTTTCATTTGAGCAAAGGCCGTTGCTAGTCTAAGACAAAGAAAGTCAACCGAAAGGTTCCTATGCTGATCAGCAACAAAGTCATCGACGCCATCAACGAGCAGATCGGAAATGAATTTGGCGCCTCGTTGCAGTACGTCGCGATCGCGGCGCACTTCGCGGCGGACGCGCTCCCACAATTATCTCAGCACTTTTTTCGACAGGCCGAGGAGGAAAACGAACACGCGATGCGTTTCATCAAATACGCCGTGGACGCCGGCGGGCGGGTGGTGATTCCCGCGATCGATGCGCCCCAGGCCACGTTCAAGACAGCGGAGGCGGCGATCAAGCTTTCACTCGATCAGGAAGTGAAAGTCACGCATCAGATCAATGCGCTCGTCGAGCTGGCGCGATCGGAAAATGACTACATCACGATCAATTTTCTCCAGTGGTTCCTGACCGAGCAGTTGGAAGAAGTGTCCTCGATGGATAATCTCCTGAAGATTGTCCAGCGCGGTGCGGACAATCTGTTGCAGGTGGAGGAATACCTCGCGCGCGTAGGTGTCAAGACGATGACCGGACCAGCCGGAGCCTGACGGTGAAATCCTGCGGCTCGACGGAGTCTCGCCCTACCTAAATCCATCGCTTCGCACAGCGAAGCGGCTAAAGCGGTTTCTTTTTCGCGAGGCGTTTAACGGCGGCATGTCGTCGCGCGAATTCATTGAAGGGCATGGCAGGCGAGCCCATGACCTTGGTATCGTCGGGCACATCTTCGAGCACGGCGCTCTTCGCGGCGACCTGGACGCGATGGCCGATCTTGAGATGGCCGGAGAAACCGCTTTGTCCTGCGACAAAAACGTGATCGCCCAGTTCCGTGGAACCTGCGATGCCCACCTGCGAGACGAGCAGGCAATGTTTGCCGATTTTCACGTTGTGACCGATCTGGACCAGGTTGTCGATTTTCGTCCCCTCGCCTATCACCGTTTCGCCTAACGCTGCGCGGTCGATCGTTGTGCCGGCCCCGATCTCAACATCGTCCTCGATCCGGACGATACCGATCTGCGGGATCTTATGATGCTTGCCGTCGTGCATGGCGAAGCCGTATCCATCGGAGCCGATGACGACGCCCGCATGGATGATGCACCGGCGCCCAATGCGGGTGCCGTCGTAAATGACTACGTTCGGATAGACGATCGAATCGTCTCCGAGCGTTGAGCCGGCTTCGATCGAAACATTTTGGAAAATCGTCACGTTGTTCCCGATGACGACGTTCTCTCCAATCGTTGTAAACGGGCCAACGGCCACATTCGTCCCCAGCTGCGCGCTTGATGCGACGGAAGCTGTGGGCGACATCCCCTTCGGCATGGGCCGCGCCGAAAACCAGCGCGTCATGATCCGTGCGATGGCGAAGTAAGGATCATCCACGCGAATCCATCGCTCGTCTTCGCCTTCCAGAGTTTTCGGCACCAGAATGGCGCCTGCCTTTGTCTCCGCCAACTGCGCGGCATACTTGCGATTGCTGAGGAAGCTAAGGTGCTCCTCGCGAGCTTCCGCCAGGGGAGCGACTGTCGTCACCCGGCGATCCCGATCGCCAACATAATGGCCGCCAACGAAATCCACGATTTCTCCGAGCGGAACAGTTGGCATGACGCAGAGTGTATCGGATTGCCGCGGGATTAAAAGGCTCCGCGTTTCTCCTTCCCGGGCGCGCCCGTTACTGCCCGGCCGCTCCAGATGCGCGCTTTTGCCAGGCGCCGAGAACGAGACCGCTCACCGACCACGCGAGGAAAGGCCGGCCCATGTTGATGAAAACAAGAGGCCAGGGATTGGTCTCGAAGGCAGAGAATGCCGCGACCGTCGAGTATTCAACAAAGAGAAACGCGAACCAACAGGCAATTGCGATCTTCAAACCAGCAACGGCGCCGGTAGCATTGAGCCGGCTCATCAACCAAGCCAAAGCATAATTGACGGCGACCGCCGCTGCGATCGCGACGAGGTATGGCGCAAAGTCATGCGTCTGCTCAATGTCGGTCATCGTCCGGGCGTGATAACGCAACCAGACCTCACCGAAAACGGCATACCAGCCGAAGCCGACCAACTGATGCACCACGACAAGAATCCAGACCGCGAGGTGATTAATCTTGTTATTCACGGGAGAGAGCGATTATCCGGTCCCGCAAGGCGCCGCGGCAAGTAGAATTAGACGGAGATGTAGAGCTATTCCGCCGCAACAGGCTCGGACATTGCCTCGGTAAGCGAGGGGTCTGGCGGAGTAACATCAACCGGAGCAGGCTCGATTGAAATAATGGCGAAGCGCCGGTCCTCGTTCTCGTTGGATAGCGTGACTACTTCGCCGAGCTTATGTCCAAGCAACGACTGACCAATCGCAGTCTGGTAGGAAATGATCCCCCGGTCGGGATCGCCGTCCCAGGCGCCAAGCACGGTGTAAACTTCTTCCTTTTCGGAATCGGAATCACGCAGGGTGACGATCGTTCCGATGGAAACCTGCGTCGTATCCGGACTTTCGAAAGCTGTGCCCCGCGCGTTGTGAAGCGCAGCTTCCAGTTCCGATTTTCGCCGCATTAACACCGCCTGCATTTCCTTCGCGGCTTTGAATTCGAAATTCTCGCGGAGATCTCCATACGAGCGAGCCACGCCGATCTCCTTGCTGTTCTCCGGAATCTTCTTGTTTACCAGCTCCTCATATTCGGCTTTGCGCTTGTCGAGGCTGCTCCAGGAAACAATGAGCGCGGCGCTCTTTTCTTCCTTTTGCTCGCCCGTGATCACGCTTTCGAGCTCCGGGTAAAGCTTGATGATGCGAGCGAGCAACGAGCGCTTCGTCAGCTCATCAAAGACCGGCGTTAACATCAGCCGCCGCATCGCATCGCGGGCCACACCGGCCTCGGCGCCGGAAAACATGTCGGGAATCAATTCGCGATCGTCCAGCAACAGGTCGCGCAGCTTACTGCCGCGGCTGTTCTCGTTATGCTGGTCGCGCTCGAGCGCCGACAAGATCGCGCCGAGCAAATCCGGCGTGATCAATTCGCGCCAGTCGCCCGTGCGTTCCTTGCACAACCAGACCAGCGCTTCGCTGGTGACGGAATGCTCGCGGATCCCGCGATGTAAGAACGCGCGCAACTCGCCTTGCAATCCCGCCTCTGCAAAAACACGCGGAATCTGCAGGACTGCCCGCGCGTGATTGCTCTGCATTAATTGGAATCCACGGACCGTCCATCCAGGCCCCAACGCCGCCGGCATCGCGTGCAGAACGCGGCGCTCTTTGCTGGCGGGAAGCTTCGGGAGAATCGTGATCAGCCGGGGTTCCTCCTCCGCGATCAAGCGATTCAAAGTCAGATTTGGGTTCGTGGTTTTGAGCTGGGGAGAGCGCTCGATCAAATCATCACGCGCCATCACCAGCTCGAACACGAGCGCCGGATTGAGTCGCTGATTCCGCGCCGCCGCCTCTTCAATCGTGTTGATGATTGGCTGTAACTGCGTCTCAGGCTTATCGAATTCGCTCTGAAACTTGATGATCTGGTCCAGCGCCGCCGCCTGTTCCTTCGGTTGCCGCGCCTGGTCGAAGAACGTAATCAACTCGTTCGCCCGCGAGATCTTTTCACCCCTCAACTGGATTGGCTCGCTTTTCTTGGTCGGGATGAGGAAATAGCCTTCCTTATTCAAGAGCTTCTTCGTCGAATCCCACCAGCGTTTCCATTCGGGCTCGGTGAAAATATCGCCGAGCATCAGTTGACTGATTTGGGTGACCGTGGCGGCGCCTCCCAGGCTCTCGAGAATATTCCGCACGAGCGCCGCGGGATCCTTCTTCACCAGCTCCTTGATCGACTTAAGATCGTTCGCTTTTTTCGCAAGAAAATGTTCCGGCGGGATGACGGTGAGATTCTCGGCAGCGTAGGTCAACTGCATCCCGTGCGCCTTCTTTCCCGGGAAATCGATCAGGATTTGATTGAGGAGCAGGTTCCATTCGGCCACGCGGCCGAAGCCCCAACTCTTGTGCAAACAGAAGGTGCCGGGCTTGAGTTTTTCGAGTTGATCCGCGGCACGGGCGGTAAGTTTTCCTGATTCGACGAGCTTTTCCAATTCGGCATCCATGCGGGTCGGACAAGCTACGGAGAACGCCGATCTTGGCGAGGGAAAAGTAGCCGGCGCGAGGCGTTTGCGCTTGTCACCGATCGACTACAGACCTTTGCGATTTGCGACAGAGTGCACTGCATGGAACGGTCTGCGCCGTGTCCACGAACATCTGGTTTTGGGTGGCCTTCCACGTGGGCGTCTTCATTGCGCTGGCCGTCGACCTGATCAGTTTCAAGCGGCGCGCTCGCGAGTTGAGCATGCGCGCCGCCATCCAGCGCAGCCTGCTTTGGGTCGTTCTTTCGCTCGCTTTCAACCTTCTGGTCTGGAAATCCAAAGGCGGCGAAGCCGGTCTCGATTTCTTTACCGGCTACGTCATCGAATACTCGTTGAGCGTCGATAACATCTTCGTTTTTGTTCTCATTTTCACCTACTTTCGCGTCCCGCCCCGCTCACAGCATCGCGTCCTCGTCTGGGGAATTCTCGGCGCGCTCGTCATGCGTGGGGTGATGATTTGGCTGGGCGTGACCCTGGTGGAGCGGTTTCATTTTGTCCTCTACATCTTCGGCGCCTTTCTCGTCCTGACCGGATTGCGCATGCTCTTCGACCGCGATGCGAAACTCGATTTCGAGAAAAACTTTTTCATGCGCTTCTGCCGCAAGATGCTGCCCATCACGCGCGAATTTCACGGGCGGCGTTTTGTCGTCCGCGTCCGCCGCGGAGGCACGGCCGGTCGCGGTCAGCTCATGTTCACGCCGCTGCTGCTCGTCTTGATTCTGGTCGATGTTATGGATCTTATCTTTGCCGTCGATTCCATCCCGGCCGTCTTCGCGATCACGACCGATCAATTCATCGTTTATACCTCAAACATCTGCGCCATTCTGGGCTTGCGCTCCCTCTACTTCCTGCTCGCGCGGATGGTTGATCGCTTCATTTATCTCAAAACCGGCCTTGCCATCATTCTTGGTTTTGTCGGGACAAAAATGATCGTGGCCGATCATTTTCCGATCCCAAATTGGATCTCTCTCCTCGTCATCCTCGCGATTCTCATGATCACAATTACCGTGTCGATGGCGGCGACCAAGCCGCCACCGATACAGCCGATAGATTCCGGCCAAATCTAAATGTTGCCTTCAGGCACGAAAATCGGTTAGCTGAATAACCCCCATGAACAAAACCCTCCTCGCCGCGGCGTTTCTCCTTCCCTTCGCGATATCCTCCTTCGCCGATATTCAGGATCCGCCTTCGAAGGATTACGGCCCCACGCGCAAGCTTGGCCGCGGCCTTTCCAACCTGGTGTTCGGCATCGCGGAATTGCCGGTGACGATCGCCAAAATCAATGAGCGCGACGGCAACTCCGCCGCGGCGGGCTACGGCGTAGTGCGCGGTCTGGGCCGCAGCGGTATGCGGATGGGGTCTGGCCTCTTTGAATTCCTGACGTTCCCATTCCCAACGACTCACCGCACCTACTACCCTCTTCTCCCGAACGAGATTCCGTATATCCACGCTGGATATCAGGAATTCCCGCCGGAGCTCGGCAACGAATCAAAGTATCCGTACGTGCGAATGTACTGATCTGGTTGTCTGGGACGAACATCTTCGTTCCGCCATAGCGACGTCGCGCTCTGTCGCCGATTTGAGCGCCTTGTCTTGTCAGGCATCGGACGCCGTAGCGCGGCGTCCCTACCCTCGGATCGAAAGTTGACCGCGCGCGGGAGCGTCGTAGAGGTAACGCGACCCGAACGCGTGGGCGATGCATTCTCGACGCTTTTCTACTCTGCCGATCATTGCGATCGTTACGGTGGCTTATTTCATCGCGGGCAAGCTGGGACTGAAGCTTGCCTTTCTGAATGCCAGTGCGTCGGCGGTGTGGCCTCCTTCGGGGATCGCACTCGCAGTCTTGCTCCTGCTCGGTTACCGCGTCTGGCCCGCGATCTTTCTGGGCGCTTTTTTGGTGAACTACACGACGGCGGGCAGTATTCCCACATCGGTCGGAATCGCAGCCGGAAACACGCTTGAAGCGCTCGGCGGGGCCTGGATGGTCTATCGCTTTGCCGGCGGCGCGCGGGTTTTCGATCGCGCGCAAGGCGTTCTTAAATTTGCCCTCGCCGCGATCCTAAGCACGCTTATCAGCCCAACAATTGGCCTCACCAGCCTGGCGCTAGCCGGTTTCGCTGATTGGAACAACTACAGCGCGGTCTGGGCGACCTGGTGGCTGGGCGACATCGCCGGAGATCTGGTTATCGCTCCTTTCATCCTGCTCTGGAGTATTGAGCCCCGATGGCGTTTCAACCGGGAAGATACGCTCGAAGTCGGCGCCCTTTTGCTCTTGCTCGTCATCCTCGCGGAAACGGTCTTTGGCGGATGGTTTCCAATTTGGGCCAGGAATTATCCCATTGCGTTCATTTGCGGGCCACTCATGATTTGGATCGCCTTCCGTTTCACGCAACGCGAGACAGCCACCGGCATTTTTATCCTCGCGGCCATCGCTCTTTGGGGAACGCTGCACGGCTACGGGCCGTTCGTTATGGAAAGCGATAACCAGTCGCTGCTCATCCTGCAAGGCTGGGCCGCAGTGCTGACGCTGACTTCGATGACTCTGGCGGCAGCGATGGCGGAACGCCGGCAGGCCGAGACGGTGATTGAAGAACAAAAGATGGCCGTCGAGGCGGCGAACCAAACCAAGGACAACTTTCTCGCCATGCTTTCGCATGAATTGCGCACGCCGCTCACACCTATCGTCGCGGCTTTGGAAACGCTCAAGACGGAGTCCCTCGAGCCGGGCGAAGCCAGGGAAGCGCTGGCGATGATCCGGCGCAATATCGATTTGGAAAGCCAGCTGATCGACGATCTGCTCGATTTGACCCGAATCACACGGGACAAATTGCAGTTGCAACTTGAGTCCCTCGATGCCCATCAGGCCATCGCGAATGTGCTGGAAATGTGCGCGTCGGAACTAAGCAGCAAACACCTCCACATGTCCGGCGATCTGCGCGCGGAGGATCATCACGTTGCGGCGGATGCGCCGAAATTTCAGCAGATCATTTGGAATTTGGTAAAGAATGCGATCAAGTTCACCGCTGAAAACGGCACCATCACCATTTCGTCGTCGAATCAATCGCCGCAAAGTTTGACCATCCGCGTCACCGACACCGGGATCGGAATCGAACCGGAGGTAATGGAGCGGATTTTCAATCGATTCGAGCAGGGTGATCGTTCGTTTCAGCGGCGTTTCGGCGGTCTTGGGCTCGGACTGACGATTTCGAAATCGCTCGCGGAAGCGCACGGCGGCACGCTGGTGGCCGAGAGTGAAGGCCGCGATCACGGCGCGAGCTTTTTGTTAATGCTCAAAACGGTTCCCGCGCCGGAGCGAGCAGATGAGGCCGGCCCGACACACGCGGCTGCCAGCCGGCGCTCCCTTCGCATCCTGCTCGTCGATGATCATCTCGACACCAGTGCGGCCTTGGACCGATTGCTGACTCGACGCGGTCACACCGTGGCCGCGGCCCATGACATGCGCTCGGCCATGGAAGCGGCCGAACGCGGCCAGTTCGATCTTCTGATCAGTGACGTCGGCCTGCCGGATGGCAGCGGCCTGGAACTCATGACTCACCTGCGCGCGACGTCTGGAATTCGCGGCATCGCCATCAGCGGGTTTGGGATGAACGGCGATGTCGAGAAGAGCATGCAGGCCGGCTTTTTCGAACATCTGGTGAAGCCCGTTAACCTCGAAAAACTCGAAGCCGCGATCGAACACGCGATGTCCGGAGCGTAGCGACCTCCCGGCGCTTCGCTGCGCGAAGCGCCGGGAGAAACGTAGCCGCAATTGCGTCGCCCACAGGGCGACGGCTACAGTCAGTCAATGCGCTCCTTGGAACTCACTATCGAAGATGTCGCCTTTGGTGGCAAAGGTGTCGCGCGCGATGAAGGCAAAGCGGTCTTCGTTCCGTTCACGATCGACGGCGAGCGCGTCACGGCGAAAATCGTGCGGGAGAAAAAGCAGTTCGCCGAAGGCGAACTAACCGGCCTGCTTGATCCTTCGCCCGAGCGCGTCGCACCGGGATGTCCGTACTTTGGACGATGCGGCGGCTGTGCCTATCAACACATCAGCTATGAACATCAGTTGGAGTTGAAAGCGCGGCAGGTCGGACAGGCGATGCGGCGGATTGGCCGCCTGGCGGACCCGCCCATGCGGCCCATGGTCCCCTCGCCTCTGCCGTACGGTTATCGGAACCGGATCACGGTCCATGCGCAGGACAACGTCGTCGGATTTTACCGGCGCGACGTCCATCAATTGATGGACATCGAGCGCTGCCCGATCGCGGCGCCCGAGGTGAACGATGCCCTCCGGCAACTACGGGCGGGACGAGTGCGCGACGGGCATTACACGCTGCGCGCCCATTCCGGCCCGCGGGTCTTTGCGCAGACGAACGACGCCGTCGCCAAAGCCCTCGCCGATCTGATCGCCGGCATTTTAGGCGGCGAAGAAAAACTCCTGATCGACGCGTTCTGCGGCGCCGGATTCTTTACCAAGCGACTCGGGCCTCAGTTCGAGCGCGTGGTCGGAATCGATTGGGACCGCTTCGCCATCGACGCAGCGCAAAAGGATGCCGCCGCGAACGAAGCCTATATTGCGGGCGACGTCACGACAGAATTGCGCTGGCTCTTGCAGCAGAGCGACCTCGCAGCGACGGCGCTCATTGTTGATCCCCCCGCCACCGGTCTCTCCGTAGAAATGCGCCGCGCCATTCTCGATTCTCCACCGCGCACGATGATCTACGTCTCGTGCAATCCTCCCACGCTGGCGCGCGACGTCGCGGAGTTGCAGCAGCGTTTCGGAGTCACCTCGGTCACGCCCCTGGATATGTTCCCACAGACCGCGGAGATCGAGGTGGTCGCGCACCTGCGGCGACTCGACGAGGCTGCAAAGCTCCCGCCGTGAGCGGGCTTGCCTTGAGGCGTTGCGACGCTTACAACTTCGCGCCATGAGAAGCATCGCGTGCGGTGTAGCCCTCGTTTTTTTTGTGGCCTCTCCGTTGACCGCGCGCGCCACCACCAAGGGGCTCAGCCAGATCATCACGCCGGATTTGCAGCCGCCCGGCGACTTCTCTCTCAGCTTTCAGGCGCAGAGTAAGCGAATTGCGAATCCTTTCGAACTGCAAGGCGAGATCGGCCTGACTAAATGGGCTGAGGTAGCTGTCTTCAAGGGGTTCCAACCGAACGAGCTGATCTTCGCCACGGAATTCGCCCTGATTCAGAAGGAACCCTATCTCCTCTCGACTGGATTCGTTAACTGGTCGCCCCACAGTCATTTCGATCCCCAGCCGTACCTCGAAGCGGGTTACTGCACCGAACATAACAAATTTTTCGGGGGCGCAATTCACGTGGGCTACCGGAACGAAGCGATCCTTGGTTACGCCTACGATTTCAACAAACAGTGGCGGACGCAGATCGACTTCCAGAGCGGCTCCGGCAATTCAACCACACTCGGGTTTACCTGGAACATCACCCCTGATTTTCAGACCAATCCCGCCATCTACATTACGAACGACAGACCTCATAAGATTCTCGGCTACGTCGTTTTCACCTATACCTTTCATCTTTGGAATAAGAACAAAGAGAAGGCCGGTGCCCCGTAGCCTGATCCGCGCGCGCTACTCTGCGCGCAGTGCTACTACTGGATTGAGCTGGCTGGCTCGGCGAGCCGGAAGGAGACAGGCCAGCAGCGCCGCCAGGGCCAGGATTCCAGCGGTCGTCAATAGCAGTAACGGATTATGCGCGGAGACTTGGTAGAGCTGGGTAGCAATCAATCGACCGAGCGCCAGCGCAGCCCCCAATCCCACTAGCAAACCGATAACCACTGGTTTCATTCCTTGCATTATCACGAGCCGTAGCACGTCCATGGTCTGCGCCCCGAGCGCCATGCGCACACCAATCTCGCCGGTGCGTTGCTCCACCGTGTAGGCGACCGCACCGTAAATCCCAACCGTCGCGAGCAGTAATGCCACGCCCGCAAAAACCCCCAGCAACACCATCATCAACTTCGCCTGGCCGAGGGCTTGCGCGACGATCGTGTCCATTGGCTGCGGTTGCGCGATGGCCAGCGTTGGGTCGATCGTGTTCAGGGCCGTTTGCACGAGCTTCGTCACCGCATCCGGTTTCAAAGGGCTACGCACGGTGATGGTCAGGAACGGGAAATTCTCCTGCGCCCACGGCCGATAGAACTCCATGTCGTTCTGGTCGGCCACGCGTTGCGAGCGCACATCACCGACGACACCGATGATTTCGACCGGCACGCTCCCGCTCGTGACGAGCAGCGTTTTCCCAACCGGATTTTCGTTCGGAAAATTCTTCTTCACCCCGGCCGCGCTGATCAACACGACGTTCGGATGATCGGCCACATCGTGCTCGTCGAAGTCGCGTCCCGACAGAATTGGGATGCCCCAGGTCTTGAAATACCCCGGCGCGATGTCATGGGATGGCGCAGCCGCGCGTTGCGGGACCGGCAACACGTTGCCCTCCGGCCGGGTGTAAAGGGTTTGGTTTCCGCCCGCGATCGGGATATCGCTGCTCACAGTCGAAGCTTGGAATCCGGAAACGTTTTTCAATGTCTTGTCAACGGAATCGCCGAAACGGACGCGCGCCGCGAGATCGGGGTATTGCGCCGCGGGCAGCGTAACGAAACCAACCCAGAGATTTTGCGGTTTGAATCCGAGATCGGTATGACTCAGACGGATGAAACTCGTGATGAGCAATGCCGCGCCGGCCAGCAACGTGACCGAGAGCGCGACCTGCGCGCCGACGAGTATCTTGCGAAACCGTTGTTGCATGACGCTGCCACTGCTCCCGCGTCCGCCTTCTTTCAAACCTTCGACCAGATCAGCCCGCGAGCTTTGGAGCGCCGGATAAATCCCCATCAGCAGTCCGGTCAGGATCGATAATCCAATTGTGAAACCGAGCAGCGGCAGCGAGAGGCCGACATGGTAGTTTTCCTCGAGCGGCAGAAAGTTGGCCGCCATTTTCGGAACGAGCGGGACCAGTTGCCAGGCGAGCGCCGCGCCGAGGATTCCCGCGAGCAAGCTGATAAGCACGCTCTCGAAGACGAACAATCGCATCACGCTCGCGCGCGACGCACCGATGGCCATGCGCAAGGCGATCTCACGCCGGCGCCCGCTGAAACGGACCAGCAAAAGATTGGCCACGTTGCTGCACGCGATCAGCAAGACGAACGCGACTGCGGCGAGCAACGTCGCGAAGGCCGGGCGCAGGTCGCCGCTCACGTCTTCGCGCAAATCTTTGATGATGCTTGGAAGCTCCGCGTCGATCTTTCCCCCATATTGCGTCCGATAACTTTGGTCGAGGGCGGGCATGGCGGCACGTACCTGCTGTATCGTCTGGCCCGGTTTCATCCGCCCGATCACGCGCAGGAAGGCGGTCCCGCGCATCATCCGTTCGTGCGAAAACCCTGGAATGATAAACGGCTTGGTCGTCCAGACTTCATTGCCTTGCGGTCCCACCCAATTCGCCGGCATATTCGGAATCACGCCCACGATCGTGTGCGCGACGCCGTCGAGCGTGATGCTGCGGCCGAGGACGTTCGGGTCGCTGTTCATGCGTTGCCGCCAGAATTTCTCCGCGACCAAAGCGACGTCGGCGCCTTCCTCTTCCTGCGGGAGAAAATTGCGGCCCCGAATTGGGGTCACGCCGAGCACGTCGAACCAGTTCGCCGTTACTTTGAAGATTGCGATCTGGACTGGATCACCCAGGCCGGTGAGCGTGCCGCCGATTCCATTCTCCGCCGCGAAGCCGTCGAAGATGGTCTGTCCGTCACGAAAATGCATATAGCGCGGCGCCGAGATCGGAAACTGCGGGATTCCCTGCTTCTTCGGATCGGCAAAGACATGGACGAGCCGATTCGCTTCGCGGAAGGGCAGGCCGCGCAGAAACAAATCGTTAATTAGGCTGAAGATCGCCGTGTTCAGACCGATCCCCAGCGTGAGGGTGATCACCGCCAGAAGCGTGAACCCCGGCGATTTGCGCAACTGCCGCAGAGCGAAACGAAGGTCGGTCATCATATGGATTTAGATGCTGAATGGGCCACGATTGGATTCTGAAATCCTCGATCCCACGAAGATTCCCTCCAAGACAATACGCCGCCAGTCTGCAACTTTGTCTCTCAGGCCGCTCCGAAATTCAACAGGGAGGGACGCCTCTCCGAGGCGTCCGACTCTGATTCCCTCCCACACGATTGACCCGAAGGCTCGCCGCGAGTAAAAAAGGGGACGAGCCCCGGCTGCACCGGGCAAACCCGAACAGAGGATCTGGCGATGAAAAAATGGTTCTTCGATGCTGATTATCTGCAGGCCTGCAACTGCGACTACGGATGTCCGTGCGAATTCTCCGCGCCGCCTACCACCGGCTCCTGCCACGGGGTGGGCGTCTGGAGGATAGAGCGCGGCCAATACGATGGCGTCTCCCTTGACGGCACTGGTCTCGGCTTCGCCGCGAAATGGCCCAAAGCGATTCACGAAGGCAACGGCACCGTCTGCCTTTTCGTGGACGAGAAAGCTTCGCAGGAACAGCGAGCTGCCTTGCTCGACATAGGTTCCGGCGCGGCCGGCGGGCTTCCGTTCGAAATTCTCGCCACCACCTTCAGCACCCTGCTCGAGCCGCGTTTTGTTCCGTTCGAATTCAAGCTCGCTGGTTTGCAAAGCTCCGTCAGCCTGGGTGACAAACTTCGAATCGCGCTCGAGCCGATCAAGAATCCGGTCACCGGCGATCCGGAACAGGTCGCCGTCAATCACGGCACCGGGTTCATCTTCAAGACCGCCGAGTGCGCCTCGGCCCGCGAAGGGGCGGTCGCGATCGAGGAGATGAATTTTTCGTATCCGGACAAGGCCGGCTTCGTCGCGCGCATTCATTACGGAAATTGAGCCGC
>JBEEHC010000176.1:0-3457 GCA_041167205.1 Verrucomicrobiota bacterium | reverse complement strand
CTTTTTCTTACGGCGCTCTCTTTCGTCATGATCTGGTGGATTCAACTTGAGATTGATCATGGCGGGCGTCCGAGCGTGAACTGGCAGTTGATTGCCTACGTCATTCTGTCGGCGGGCGAAGTCATGGTTTCGATTACAGGCCTGGAATTTTCCTACACTCAGGCGCCGAATCGCATGAAGAGTTTGCTCATGGCGATGTGGCTGCTCTCCATCGCGCTTGGAAATCAGATCCCGTCGATTCTCAGTTTTCTCATTCCGAAACTCAAGTCGATGGGCATGAATCTCGAAGGCGCGAATTACTTCCGGTTCTTCACTCTACTTATGCTGGTTACATCGATAATTTACATTTTTGTCTCTCGCCACTATCGGGAAAGAACGCACCTCCAATCACAGCTCACCGACGACGAGCGCGTCACCGAACCGCTCCTGGCGGGCGGGACTCCTACTTAGGAATTTGAAACTCCACTCGCTTTTCATAACAACACTGGTCGCGGTTTCGGTTGGAAACCTGATGGCCACACCCGACGACGATCGATTCCAAAAGCTCGCGACGGACTACATCGAGCAGCATCTCCAGACGCATCCGGAAGAAGCGACTGGGCTCGGCGATCACCGCTTCGACGATCGGTTGACCGATTATTCGCCGGAAACGCGCGCGAAGGAATTGGCCGCGGCGAAGGCGTTTCGCGAAAAGCTGAACGGCTTTGGACCGGACGCGAAACTGAGCGCCACCAACAGCGTCGATCTGCGCATTCTGAAAGACAATGTCGATTACGAGATTTTCGATCTTGAAGAACTGAAAGGCGAGGATTGGAACCCGCTCGTCTACAACGAGAGTCTGGCCAACAGCCTTTACCTGCTCGTCGCGCGCGATTTCGATACGCCGGAGAAACGGATTCCGAATCTGCGCAAACGGATGGAGGGTATTCCGGCCGTCATTGCGCAGGCGAAGGCGAATCTGAAACATTCACCAAAGGTTCACACCGAGACCGCGATCGATCAGATGCAAGGAGCGGTCAGCTTCGTGCGGGAGGGATTGAATCCGCTGCTCGATCGCGCGCCGCACATGAAGAAGGAGCTCGCGCCGCTTCAGGAGAAAACCGCTGTGGCGCTGGAAGAATACAAGAAATGGTTGCAGCAGGATTTGTTGCCGCGCTCCGACGGCGATTTCCGGCTCGGGATGGACAAGTTCCGGAAGAAACTTCGTTTTGCGCTCGCCTCCGATTTGTCGGTCGAGGAACTCATGAAACGGGCGAAGGCGGACCTGGCTTCGACGCAAACGGCCATCTACGAAACCGCGTTGCCCCTTTACAAAAAGTATTTCCCGAACGCGGACCCGGCGACACTGAGCGACAAGAAAAAAGTCACGACGGGTGTCCTCGATAAGCTGGCCGAGCAACATCCCGACGACAACACGATCGTTGACCTGGCGCAAAAGGTGGTCGTCGAAGCGACCAACTTCGTGCGGAAGAAGAATCTCGTCAGGGTTCCGGACAAGCCTCTGAAAGTCATTGTCATGCCGGAGTTCAAGCGCGGGCAGGGGATCGCCTACTGCGATTCGCCCGGACCTCTGGAGAAAAACGGCGAGACGTTTTTTGCCTGCGAGCCGACCCCAAAAGACTGGCCGGCCCAGCGGAAGGAATCGTTTTACCGCGAGTACAACAACTACATGGTGCGCGACCTGACCGTGCACGAAGCGATGCCCGGCCATTACCTGCAGCTCGCGCATGCCAATGAATTCCGTGCACCGACCCTCGTGCGCGCGATTTTCCAGAGCGGCACCTTCGTTGAGGGTTGGGCCGTCTACACGGAACAGATGATGGCGGAGGCTGGCTACGGCGGGCCGGAGGTCAGGATGCAGCAGTTGAAGATGCGCCTCCGCGTGATTTGCAACGCGATCCTCGATCAAAGCATTCACACCGCGAACATGAGCGAGCAGGAAGCGCTCGACCTGATGATGAAAGAAGGTTTCCAGCAGGAAGGCGAGGCCGTCGCGAAATGGAAACGGGCGCGACTGAGCTCGACGCAACTCTCCACCTACTTTATCGGAGCGACCGAACATCTCGAAATGCGCGAGCGCGCCAAAGCGAAAGCCGGCGCCTCATTCGATCTCAAAAAATATAACGACAACGTTCTCTCCTTCGGCAGTCCGCCCGCGAAATACGTGCGCGAATTGTTGGGGTTGTAGGTGGATCGAGCGCTCCGCGCTCGATGCCAGGAATGGCGGCGAAGCCGCGGATATAAGCATCGCGCGGCGGAGCGCGCGATCCACCCTGGGCCGCTCGCTTTACTTCGCCGGTGAAGGATCGCAGATTCCGCCATGCTCAACGTGGCTACCTGGATCCGACCCAAGGACGAGAAGTGGTTTCGCCGCGCTTTCGCGAAGCATCCTGAGGTGCGGCTCTGGAACGCGTTGAAGGAGGAGGAGCCCTTGGAAAAAATGGACGGTTTGCTTCTGAGCGGCGGGCCGGATATCGCGCAGGAGTTTCTCAACCAGCCGGTGCCCGATCCTTCCGTCCTCGACCAGGATGTCGATCCGAAACGCGACGGTTGGGAATTTGACGCGACGAAACAGGCGCTCGAACGCCGCCTGCCGATTTTTGCCATCTGCAAAGGCATGCAGCTGTTTAATGTCGCGCTCGGCGGGACCCTGCATCTCGATATTCCCGGACACGACGCGCCGGAAATGCGCGACCACAATGTGCAACCTTTGCGCACCGAGCGCACCGCCACCCACCGGCTCGAGAAAGTGAATAGCTCGCACCATCAAGCTGTCGACCGCCTTGGCGATAATCTTGAAGTCGAAGCCTGGTGTGCCACGGACGACATCATCGAGCAGATGCGGTTGCGCGATTACCCATTCGCGTTCGCCGTGCAATATCATCCAGAGCGTGACGAAAGTTACGCGCCGCTCTTTGCCGATTTCGTTTCACGCCTGGGCGCGTCCAATCTGTAGCGGCGGTCTATGACCGCCGGCGTTTTCACGTTGCTCGTTCGGCGGTCATAGGCCGCGCTACAGAAGAGGCTGCTTATTCGCCCCGATAAACGCAACGGGCAGTGGGCGTTTCGTGCACCACGATTTCGCACAGTCCGGGACAGAGCGGTTGTAGTTTCTGCCAAAGCCACGCCGCCATGTTTTCGATCGTCGGATTGTCGAGGCCTGCGATTTCGTTGAGATAGGCGTGATCGAGTTGCTGCACGAGCGGTTTCATCGCCGCGCCAATCTCAGCGTGATCGTAAAACCAGCCAGTCGCCGGATCGACTTCGCCTTCGACTGAGATCTCGACCTTGAAACTGTGTCCATGCATCCGCCGGCACTTGTGGCCCTCGGGCGCCTTGGGCAGTGTCTGCGCAGCCTCGAAAGTAAAATCTTTGGTCAGGCGGACGCGCATGACAGTCAAAGTTGCATTGCTCTATCTCGCTGTCATCCCGAGCCGCGCAGACGGCGAGGGACCTC
>JBEEHC010000175.1:0-10272 GCA_041167205.1 Verrucomicrobiota bacterium | reverse complement strand
CTCGACGCGACAAAGGCGAGTAAGTTGGCGCCATAGCCTTCCCCGCAAGCGATGTCCAGGACGCGTTTCCCGTGCGCCAGACCAACCGCCACGGCATAGCGATGCAAGTGCTCGTAGACCAGGGGCCGCTGACAGCTGGTGACGAGGCGCTCCCCGGTCCAGGCGAGGTCTTCAGCTGGCGGCGACTGTTCCATGCTCGTCTCCAAAATCAGTGAACGGAACGACTTTGCAACAATATTCCCGCCTGGCGACGTCGGTCCAAGGTTGGTGAGCGCCAGCCGGCCGCAAGGTCTTGTTCGACAACCTCAGCTTCCGCCCACTTTTAACCGCGCACGAGACGGGAAAGGTTGATCCCCGCGCTAAACGACTGTAACGACGATAGCGGTTTAGCGCGCAAGAATATTGCGAGACCCGCAAGGTTCTACCAACCCGATTCTGATGACACAGATGAGCCCCCATCCCCTTTATGCTACGCCGCGTGACGTGCCGAGCATCGCGGATTGTCATTTCTATCATGTACGCCGCACGAGATGAATTGGGACACATGGTGGCACTTCAGCACGGACGTTCTGGTGCAGTTCCTTGGCGTCCTGGGATTTTCGCCTCCGAAGGTAACGACCCATGCGCAACAACACCGCGGAAGTCGTTATACGCTCTTCACAATTGTGGCGATGCGGCCTGGCCCGCCTTGAGATTGGCATCACGAGTCCGTGGCGTTCGACCGGTTCAGGCCGCTACTGATATGGAAAACTCCTGCAGAGCCTCTGGCCGGAACTGGTCAAACCAGGAAACATCTTCCTGGACCAGGCTAATTTGGAGAAGATATTCGCCCGGTTCGTCCGGCGCGACGATCATCATCGGACAAAGCGTCGTCGTGTTTGCAGGGGCGTCCGGGTACAAGCCGCTGCGATAACCGTCCCAGACGCACATCCGACGCGTTTCCTTATCGAGCCAATGGTAGGACAGGTGCACGGGCAAGAACGGAGGGCGGGAATGAAGGGCCTCGGCGGATGCATTAGTTACTTCAACGTCGACCCAGAACAATTCGGAAACGCCGACCACCTCTGGAACGTCGTTCACTTCGAGCGATACCTTTTCTATTTGCTCCGGCGAAAGCTTTGCCATCGGGAGGATCTCGCGGCTTGGATCCAACTCGACTGGCTCGGGGAGCTTCGCCTCCCGGGGCGCGTGGTCCTCGTATAAGTAGTAGTGGGCCGAGGCGGCGCCGGGTCGAAGCTCCTCATAAAGCCGAACCTTCTCTTCCCGCACGGCGCGCGAAGAGAGCCAGAGAACGTGATGATTGACCGTTAGGTGTTGGAAACAAGCGCCGGAGCCAGGAACAATAGTGCTGTCATGCAGCTTCGTGGGAAAGATAGTGCCTTCGAGGTTATTCCGGAAAAACCTGAGCTGAAAATCCGGGCACCACGGGTTACTGATAATATAGCGCTCCTTCGACACCATCCATCGACGCGGAATCCAGAAATGCGTGGATGAGGTTGTTTCAAGTACATCGCGCCATCCTTTTTGGTGCCACTCAGGGCTAAGAGTCTCATCGTAATCGAACAAGAAGACCCAATCGCCGGCACAGGCGCGCGCCATTGAGGCGAAATCCGAGCCATACCATGTTTCAGAATAGTAGCTATGGACATGAGAACTCAATTTTCGGGCATATTCCAAAGTGCCCGGAGTGGCCCGCTTCTCATCGATAAATATGACGAGCTCGTCGAAAATAGCTCCAGCCTCCGCCATCCATGGCATCACTTCCTCTTGCAGATGGTGAGTCTTCAGGAGAGCCGAAACTCGCATGGCTGCTATCTCTTAAACGCTTGCAAGGTCTGAACTACAAAGGCGATCTCGTCGTCACCCAGGTGTGGGCCGATTGGAATGCTGAGGACCGTATAGGCCAGCTTTTCCGTAGTTGGAAAATCGCCACGTTTCCAGCCAGCGCCTGCGTAAGCGCCGGACAAGTGGGGAGGCACCGGATAATGGACGAGTGTGCCGATCCCCGACTCCTTGAGATATTCCTGCAACTCATCACGCCGGGGATGCCGCAGCACAAACTGGTGCCAAACCGGTTCCGCGGCAATGTTAACCCCCGGCAGGATCAGATCGGAACATCCGCTCAAACCTTCCAAGTATTGTCGCGCTACTTTGCGGCGACAGGTGTTCCATGCGTCGAGATGTTGAAGCTTTACTCGAAGGAAGCTCGCCTGGATAGGGTCGAGTCTTGAGTTCACCCCCTTCACCTCATTGTAATATTTGGTCCGTGAGCCGTAGTTGCGCAGAAGGCGGACCCGGTCAGCCAGGCCGTCATCGTTGGTTACAACTGCGCCCGCATCACCATAGGCACCCAGATTCTTGGTTGGATAAAAACTAAAGGCGGCGGCATCCCCGAGGTTGCCGGCGGGCTTTCCCTGGGACGCTGCGCCGTGGGCCTGCGCGGCGTCCTCGATGACCTTCAGTCCGTGGTGAAGGCCAATTGCGCGGATTGCTTCCATCTCCGCGGGTTGACCGTAAAGATGGACCGGGATAATGGCGCGCGTTCGCGATGTTATGGCCGCTTCGATTTGCGTTGGATCGAGATTATAGGTTTGGGGATCCGGCTCGACGGGAACCAGTTTCGCGCCAACGTATGAAACAGCCAGCCAGGTGGCGATATAGGTGTTAGCTGGAACGATAACTTCGCTGGCCGGGCCGATATCGTAGCCCCGCAGAATAAGGATGAGCGCGTCCAATCCGTTTCCCACGCCCACGCAATTTCTCGCTCCGCAATAGGCGGCGAACTCGCGCTCGAACGCCTCAACTTCTCCGCCCAGGATATACCAGCCTGACTCCATGACACGCCGCCAGGCCGCGTCCAGCTCGCCTTGCAATTCTCGATAAGCAGGCTTGAGATCCAGAAAGGGAACCTTCATGCCTGTCGTTCGGATTCCCGAACAGTTCGACGAAACGCGTCGTAATCCCGGTAGTATTCCGATTCATCGTAAATGGTCGAGGCGAGAGCCAGACAGACCGCGCCGGACGAAAAATTATCAATGTCACGCCAAACCATGGCGGGAATATAAAGGCCCTGGTAGGAACGGTTGAGATGAAATTTGGTTTTGGAAAAGCCATCATCCAAGGTGATATCGAAACTTCCGGACAGTGCGACGAGCACTTGATGCAGTTTCTTGTGTGCATGACCAGCGCGGTGGGCGCCGCCCGGGACATCGTACAAGTAGTAGATTCGCTTTATCTCAAATGGGATATGCTTCGCCCCTTCGATAAAGGTAAGGTTCCCGCGCGGATCCGAGATTTTTGGAAGCTCGATTAACCTGCAGTCTTGAATGCTCATCGTAGGGGTTGTTCAGTAAGGCTTTAGAGAAACCCGATTTTCCGGAGCTCTCTGGCAACGTGGCATTTCATGAACCATGCACAGGTTCAGTCTGGTCTTGCCTTGGGTAGCCGATCCCTTGAGCTTCGGAGAATCCTGTCCTGGACTTAACAACATAAAGCGGACGTTGCCGTACTTCGTCGTAAACTCGCCCCAGGTACTCGCCTAGAACGCCAAGCATGATCAGTTGGGTGCCGCCGATAAATAGAACCACCGCGGTGTTCGAAGCCCAGCCTTGAGGAACGGTCGTCTTGGTCAATTTGCTGATTATCACCCAACTCGTCAGGAGAACCCCCATGACCGCCGACAGAAAACCAAGCCAGGTAGCAACACGCAGCGGAAAGGTCGAAAATCCGATATATCCCGAGAGAGCCAGGCCAACCAATTGGCGCAGAGTGTATTTTGGTTCGCCGGCATTTCTCGCATCCCGGTCATATTCAATCCCGATTTGCCTGAATCCGACCCAGCTTCGGAGGCCGCGCAGGAACCGGTTGCGCTCCCGAAGGGAGACCAGTGTTTGCACCACGCGATGGTCCATCAGGCAAAAGTCACCGGCGTCGATTGGAGTATCTATCTTCGCGATCAGTTTCATCGTGCGGTAGAACACTTTGTAAGCCATTCGCTTTACGATGGATTCTTTCCTCGTTTTGCGGATCGCATACACTACTTCGTAACCTTCCTTCCACCTGGTCACAAATTGAGGAAGAAGTTCGGGCGGATCCTGCAGGTCGGCGTCCATCAACACGACGGCCCGGCCGGCAGCGACATCGAGTCCGGCCTGCAAGGCGGCTTGATGGCCAAAATTTCTTGAGAAATGGATGACCTTGCAGCGGCTGTCGCGAGCGCTCATGGCATCCAGCAGCGCACCGGAGCCATCGCGGCTCCCGTCATCAATGAAGAGGATTTCAAAAGCTCCGGCAGCAATTTGGTCAAGCACCGGGGGTAATCTTGCTTCCAGGACGCCGAGGTTCGCGTGCTCATCGTAAACGGGAATTACCACTGAAATCAGCGGCGGCGCGATTTCGGGGGTCTTGACAGGCATTTTGTTGTTTATGTAAAGTGAAACGCTGGCGCAACCGGTTTAACCATCATTAAGCAAGAAACTGGAAAGATGGCAAGAATCGTGATTGTCGGTGATGGCGAGACGGCCGAGCTAGCTTACGAGTATTTCACCTGCGACTCGCCGCATGAGGTCGTTGCTTTCGCGGTCGAGCGCGAGTTCGCGAAAAAGGATAAGTTGTTTGACCTGCCGGTTATCCATTTCGAAGAGATGGCGCGACTCTATCCGCCCGCCGAGTACAAGGCCTTCGTGGCGATCTCGTACACGCAACTCAATCGCGTCCGCCGGCGGCTCTATCAGGCGACGAAGGAGAAGGGATACGAGTGTGTCTCTTACATCAGTTCCCGTGCCTTCGTCTGGCGCAATGTCGAGATCGGTGAAAACTGCTTTATCCTTGAAAACAACGTCCTGCAATACCGCGTCCGCCTTGGAAACAACGTCGTGCTTTGGAGCGGCAACCATGTCGGCCACCAGACGGTGATCAAAGACAACGTCTTTGTCTCGTCGCATGTCGTTATCTCCGGCTATTGTGAGATCGGCGAGAACTGCTTCCTCGGTGTGAACAGTTGCGTCGCCGACACGCGAAAGGTGGCGCGCGACTGTCTGATCGGGATGGGCGCGGTGGTGAACAAAGATACGGCGGAGGGCAAGGTTTATCGGGGCAGTCCAGCCAAGCCATCGTCTGTGGACAGTTTTACCATCTTCAAGGTGAAGAGCGAAGACGCCGCATGAAGTGGCGCAAGGTGGGGCGCATCTACGCGCCCGATGGAAGACTGCCTTGGGCGCGGAAATTCGCTTTTCCTCCCGTGCCCCATTTTCTTAACGAAGAGGTGCTGCGGATATACGTCGCCTTCTGCGATGAGCATATGGTGGGGCGCATTGGTTATGTGGACGTATCGGCTGATAATCCACTTCAAGTTTTGCGCGTCTCGAAACAACCTGTCCTGGATATTGGAACGCCCGGGGCGTTCGATGAAAATGGTATCCTGCCGACTTGCATCGTCGAGGTTGACGGCAAGCTTTACCTTTATTATGTCGGCTACCAACTCGGCTTAAAGGTCAGATACTACCAGTTTGAAGGATTAGCGATCAGCACGGACGGAGGTGAATCGTTCGGGCGCGCGCAGCGCGTGCCGGTGACCGATCGAAGCGACCAGGAATTGCTGAACCGCACGTCGGCTTTCGTGCGCCGTCGCGACGGCCGTTTTCAGATGTGGTACGTCGGCGGAAGCGAGTGGACAGTTATCGACGGCAAGCCGATGCCAGTTTATAACATTCGATATATGGAGAGTCCGGACGGGATCAACTGGCCTGCCGAGGGTCGAGTCTGCATCGATCACACCCGCGAAGGCGAATACGCCTTTGGCCGCCCGTTCGTGATCGAAGAGCAGGACAGGCAACTGATGTTTTATTCCAGCCGCACTAGATCGCAGGGCTATCGAATCGGTTACGCTGAATCTACGGACGGAGAGAACTGGACGCGCCGGGACGATGAGATTGGGATAGACGTTTCCGTAAGCGGGTGGGACTCACAAATGCTCGCCTACGCGTGCATTGTCCGGCACAAGGACAAGGTCTACATGTTCTACAACGGGAACAACTATGGCGAAACCGGTTTTGGCTATGCAGAGTTGGAACACTGGTAATCGCGAAGGCAATGAAAGACATAAAGACCCATGCGGTTCGTGAGTTTCACGTAAACCACGACGAAGCCGATCTCTATGCGGAAGAGATACGTAATACCGGCTTCACAGTCGTGCAGAGCGGTTACTCGGCCGACGAGTTACAACTTATCCGGCAGAAGATTGACAGCATTTATGAAGAGCAAGTGCGTGAGCTCGGAGGCGAGGAAATCCTTAAGCGCATCAACGATTCAGATCTGGCCCGTTGCCTTATCGGTTACGATGATTATTTCCTTAGTGCCGCCACGCACCCGTTGCTCATGGCCGTGACGCGGAAGCTGCTCGGGGAGAATTTCATTCTCATGGCACAGAACGCGATCATTAATCGGCCAGCCGACGAACATTACCAGGTAACATGGCATCGCGATTTGAATTACCAACACTATGTCAGCTCGCGTCCCCTGGCGTTTAGCGCGCTCTACGCGGTGGATAACTTTACCGAAGAGACGGGTGGGACCTGGGTCATTCCGGCGTCGCATAAGTCCGAGCCGTTTCCATCGGAGGACTATGTGCGGCGTCACGGCCAGCAGATCAGTGCGCCGGCCGGTTCGATTCTGCTGCTCGATCCGATGGTTTATCACCGCGCTGGCGTCAATCGGTCGAAGGGCGTGCGCCGCAGCATCAATCACATCTATACGTCGCCCATGATCCAGCAGCAGATAAGTCTGCCGAGCATGTTGCGCGGCAAATTCAGTGACGATCCCTTTTTGCGGATGTTTCTTGGTTACGATACTGAGACAGGTCAAAGCGTGCAGCAATGGAGGACGCGCAAACTGGAGCAGGCCGCGCGGCGAGGGAAGGCCTGACAACTCCTGCGGCCAGCTCGCAAAGAAGCGCGGAGCGCATTTCGATGACGGCACAGGCGGCCAGGCGGTTTGTAAGATCGAGATGAGACAGGCGGACGCTGAAGAACAATTGGATGAGCTGTTGTCTGAGTCGCCGGAGGCGGCGGCACGGCGGATGACTGAACAAGCGCGTGCGACTGAAACGGGCTCCGAGATATACGCGCTTCACGGGGCCGGGGAGCTGGGACGAGAAATGCTCAGGAGGCTGCGAGAGGCTGGGGTCGAACCGATGGTGTTCACCGACGACACCACCGAGAAGCAAGGCCAGACGATCGATGGGTTGGTGGTGATGTCACCACACGCGGCCTGCGCAAGATTCGGCGCGCGACTAGTCTTCGCCGTGACGATCCTGAATCCGCTCGTCAATTTTATGACGGCCCATCGTCGCTTGATAGAACTGGGCGCGCCGCGCGTCATCTCCTTTCTGCATCTCACGTGGCGCTATCCCCAAACCTGTCTTCCCTATCGCCAATTTGAGTCACCGCCGAACCTGCTCGGGAAAGTCGCCGACATTCGCCGCGCCTGGCCACTCTTTGCGGATGACGAATCGCGCCGGCAGTTTGTCGCGCATCTGCGCTTTCGTCTCCACCTCGACTACGCGGCGTTGCCGCCCAGCGCGCCCGATAACTACTTTCCGCTGGGCCTGCTGCCGTTGTTACCGCCCGACGCGGTGTTCGTCGACTGCGGGGCTTATGATGGCGATACCATCCGCGCTTTTCTTGAGCACCAAGGCGGAAGGTTCAAATTCATTTACGCTTTCGAACCGGATCCGCAAAGTTGTGAACAGCTACGGGGCTATGTTGGCTCTCTCAGACCCGAAGACGCGGAACGTATTCAGATCTTTCAGGCCGCTGTGGGCGAGCAACGCGCCCGGTTGCGCTTCGACGCGGCGGGCAACATGAGCTCATCATTTAGCGCCGCGGGCGCGATTGAGGTCGACGTTCTGCCGATTGATGAGGTGGTCAAAGAGAATGGCGCCGCTGTCTATCTGAAGTTCGACGTCGAAGGCGCGGAGTGGGAAGCATTAAGAGGAAGCGAAGAGTTGATTGCCGGCGCGCGCCCTCTCCTGGCGATCAGCGTTTATCACCGTCCTGACGACTTATGGCAGTTGCCCCTTCATGTGGCCGCGCGGTTTCCTGGTTATCGTTTCTACCTGCGCACGCAGGGCGAGGATGGCGCGGAGGTAATCTGCTATTGTCTTCCAGCATGATCAGAGTTGTTCCATATCAGGCCAAGGATAAACCTTTGTGGGATGAGTTCGTGGCCCGCACGAAGAACGGGGTCTTTTTGTTCCGGCGCGACTACATGGAGTATCACCGCGACCGCTTTCACGACTATTCTCTCCTGTTCTTTGCCGACGAGAAACTCGTCGCTCTCATGCCGGCCAACCTGACTAGCGATACGTTGATCTCGCATGGCGGGTTGACCTTCGGTGGGGTTGTCTCAGACGAACGGATGAAGACACCGCTCATGCTGGAAGTGTTCGACGCTCTTTGCGCACACTTGCAGACAGGCAAGATTAAGAAGCTCATCTACAAAGCTACACCGCACATCTACCACGACCTGCCGGCCGAAGAGGATCTCTACGCGCTCTTTCGTCATGGGGCCCGACTTATCGGGCGTGGTGTTTCGTCCGCGGTCCATTTGCCGTGCCCCGCTCCCGTCAGCAAAGACCGAAAGGGCCGAATCAAGCAGGGTCAGAAAGGAGGGCTCGAGATCGGACGGAGCGAGGACTATGAAACTTTTGTGGCGATGGTGGCGCAAGTCCTATCGGCCAAACACGGACTGAAGCCCGTGCATACCGCCGCGGAGATGCGTCTGCTCGCGGGGCACTTCCCCAAAAATATCAAGCTCTTCGCTGCAAGTCGGAACGAGCAAATGCTCGCGGGCGTCCTGGTCTATGAGAGCAAGAATGTGGCGCATGCGCAGTACATCTCCAGCACGGACGAAGGCAAGGAGACAGGCGCGCCCGATCTACTCCTCGATCATCTGATTACGGAATATTCTTCCACGAAACGCTACTTCGATTTTGGCATTTCGACGGAAGATAACGGATGGCATTTGAACACAGGGCTAATTAGCAACAAAGAAGGTTTTGGAGCGCGAGCCCTTTTGTACGACGTCTACGAAATGACTCCGTGAGAGACGCCCAGGCGAACTCAACAGCCCATGGGAGGCGACCTGCCGGCGCCATTCCGGCCGAGTCTAAGATGGTGCCACCTGCTCTGGCTGCTGAAAACTCGTCGGTCCGCGTGCCTTTCTGACGACAAGAAAGTAGAGCAGAATGGCGGTCACCAGGACAATGCCGCCCTGAATTAGATACATCGGATGCGACATCCATGGGCCGGAATTCGTAAAGTAATGCTGAAGTGGAAAGCGAAGGAGGATCTCCATTGTACCGTCGTCCACTTGCGGCGCCGTGTTGAAGGTATACCAAACCTTCGAATACAAAAGCGACAGAAGCACCCAAAAAGTGAGACTCTGATTCTTTAGGAAGGAACGGTCGAGCAACCGGACCAGGAGAATAATGAAAACCGTCACGGCATTGATCTGATAACGCGATTGAGGGCCGATGCTCAGGAGAAAATTCAGGATCACAAAAAACCTGAGCCCAATGCCAAATTCCTGAATGCTCTGGCAAAAGGGCCTCCAAAAAAAGATGAGCAGGAGAAAGACTGGCCCGTAATACAGGGTATGAGCGACCAGAAAAATGAATGGTTCGGTTAGGGATGAAAGGAAGATGTACTCAATAAGCCCCCATTGACTTCCCCAACCCCCGCTCATCTCCTGGCCACTTCTAAGCTGATGATAGATGACATGAAGAAGGCCGAAAGTTGCCGCGATAATTCCTACGCGGCCCCAGCGAATTGCCTCCAAAATGCATCCGGGCTTGAATAGCCTGGCGTCTGAGACGGCCGGCTTCAAACCGACGAACAGATAGGCAATGACCGCGGCCACGCTGAGGTAAAAAAGAGGAACGTCAACTCTGCACATTCGGCTGACTTCACTTACCTTCTGCGCAAGGTTAAGCTTCAAATAAGCAAACAGCATCAGAGCGAGAACACACACAATCGAAGTTAGAACCAGCGGCCATTTTCTGCTTACGGGAGTGATGGCGGTTCGCGCCTCGTTGACCAATTCCTTCTGATAAGGAAAGACAAAGAGCAGGGCGCCCATGTACGGGATACTCGGCCAGGTAAACCCGCCCAGGAAGATCGTTGCCCAAAGTCCGAGGGGCTTCTTGGTCAGAAAGAAGTAGAACATCAAAATCCCCAAGGTAAAGGCGCTGGTATCGCTCAGGACCGAATGATA
>JBEEHC010000174.1:0-14541 GCA_041167205.1 Verrucomicrobiota bacterium | reverse complement strand
CGGCTGGTTACTTCCCCCACCCGAAATCATAGCCGGGCTCATCGTCGTATTTGCCGCCCCCTTCGAGTAGCCCTTGGCGGCAATATTCGACGGCAACGCGGCCGTGGGGATGCCTACGGTCGCGTCATCGTCCACTGCGGCAACGCTATGGCCATGAACAGGAAGTTGATTGGGGTCTAACGTCACTGTTTCGCTGCCGCTCTGTTGGCCCAGGTCATAGTTCGAAAGCCCTGGTCCCTGACCGGCGCTGAGAGCACACCTTCCACGTAAATCAGGCAAACCGAAGGTTGTCACACCATTCCCCCCAAAGGTCGTGCCAAGGAGGGAAAATAAGGCGGTGTTCTGCGAGATGGATAGAAGCTGTCCCTGACAAAACGCCCAGCCTCGCGGGGCAAAGTTATAGGGGACCAACATGAGTTCTCCGATAAACGGTTCGGCAGGCATAGGATGACTCCTTTTCTCTTAGGTTTGGGGTTTGGGGTTTGGGGGCTTGGGTGGGATCGTTGTTAGTCACCGCGTAAAAAACTGTCCAGCTTTTTTTTAGATTTTTTATCGAATGCAAACGCGCTCTTCTGTAGCCGCTTCGCTGTGCGAAGCGCGATGGTCGCGCGGCTGCTCAACGCCCAAGCCGCCCACAGGGCAGCTGCTACAGGGCCGCATCCCCGGCGGGGTCAGCGACCCCGCCCTACAGAAGAGGGTGCGGCTCCACGTCAACTCCTTCCTGATCTTCCTCATGATCCATCTGAACACTCAGCAATCGAGCACGAGCTATAGGGCGTTTCAGTGAAACGCCGTTCCTATTGGCTGGCGTCTGACACAGACGCCCTACAAAAGACGGAGCCTTACTTGATGGCTTTGACGCTGTTGATGATCTCGCCCAGGACCTTGGCGTGCTTTTTGGTCCCTTCGGGCGAGGCCCAATAGGTGATGAGCAGCACTTTGTCTTTTGACGCCGCAAGAATGCTGAGGCTGATGACCGCGGCGCCTTCCTTGTCCGTGCCGCTCCAGGTAACGTCGATTCCGTCCATCCCGTTGATCTTGCCCTCGGTCTGCTTCATCGATTTTTCATCGACCGTGACACCCTGGCCCTTCAGATAGCTGACCGCTTCCTCGATGGACTTGTCCATCCCCTTGGCATCGGTAGCCTCGACCGCGAAATAAACTTCGTTGTCGGCGGATTGCGATTCCACACCCTTATCGATCTCCTTTGACTTCCAGTCGTCCGGGATCGTGATCGTGGCGAAGGATCCTTCGTCCGGGAGCTTGAACGTCTTGGCGATAGCCGGCGTGAGAAGAGCGAGGGCGAACAGCAGAGCGAGAGAGAATTTTTTCATGGTTTGGTTTTCTACACGAACTGAGATTGTTTGTAAACAACGCGCGAAACCGGTTTTCGCTACGCTCTCAAAGGATGACCGCGGATGGCGCGGATGCCTGCAGGCCAGAGGCGGAAATCGGAATACCTAATCATTCTCATCCGTGGTATCCATGTCATCCGCGGTTAAAAATTCTTTCCGGTTTCCGAAATCCGGTATCCGAAACTAAATCACGGCCGGAGGCTGGCTGGGATGTGGAGTTTCGCCAAATCCTCGGGATCCCATCCCGTCCCTATCGTTAACCCATGCCAGACACCTCGCTCACGCTTCAGGAAGACCAGGGCCGGATCGGTTTGATTATCGCTTGGCGTCACCAAGACGCGAGCGTAGTCGCCCTCGACTTTCTCCACCGTTATCTTGACCGCGGCGGTGTATGACTCCGCCGCGAGATATTTCTTCGTGCCCGCGATGATCGCCTGGTCATCTCCGCCGGCCACCAGTGATCCGGCACAAACTAAAACGCCGGCGAATGCGGCCACCAGCAGGGTGCGACGAACGCGTCCAGATAATTTCGTGATGTTCATGCTGTCGCTAATGACGAATGTCGAATGCCGAATGTCGAATCCTTTCGGCGGAAATCCGAAACTCGAACCTAAGCCTGTCATCCTGAGCGAAGTCGAAGGATCTCTTATTTTGTCTTCAGTGCAGACGGGATGGCGTTTCGCGGCTCAAACCAATCCGCGGCAAGGTCATCCCAAGGCGGATTCAGAGTCGCGATTAGCGCATTCTTTTTCTCGCGTCGCCAGCCTTTGAGTTGCTTCTCCCGCGCAATCGCGTCGCGCACCTCGCGATAGTGCTCGAAATAGACGAGATGAACGCAGTGATACTGCTCGGAGAAGCTTCCAGGCTTGGCACCAGTGCGGTGTTCCCATACGCGCCGTTAAGAGATCCTTCGACTACGCTCAGGATGACAATTTTGGAGGCAGGCGACGTGCCCGCCCTACAGAAGAAGGCGTTTCTCCTAATCCTGATCCTCCCTTCTGATCACACCTCGGAGCCAGGGATCAAGAGCATGAGCAGGAGGGACCTGTTCTCACGGCGGCACGGGATCGTGCGTGCCGAAGGGGACCCAGGGCATGCAGCGGAACAATCGTGATGTCGTGAGCCAGAGACCTTTCGGGAAACCGTGGGCGAGCATCGCTTCTTCGGAATACTGAGAGCAAGTCGGCTGGAACCGGCAATGAATGAAACGATCGGAAAACGGCTTCAGAAGCGTTCGATACCCACCGAGCACCAGGTTTTGGTAAAGCGCCACCGAGACTTGTTGCGGAGGTGGCCGCGTCCAGTCGCAAATCGCCGCGGCGGCGAGAACAACCGCGGCAGTCCAAATGATCCAAACCCGCCGTTTGCCTACGGCTGGCCGCAATGCGGACAGACCGGGCTGCCTTCGATGCGCTTCTTCTTGCAATGCGGGCATACGACGAGATTAACGTTCGGCCGGGTGGCGAGATGGACGATCAGTCCGACCAGAGGGACAAGCCAGCCCAGAATCGTCACCAGCTGAGCGTTCTCCGACTGACGGCTCTTGGCGTCGCGCATGATCCAGATGGCAACACAAATCCAGGCGGCGATCATGCCGGCAATCAAAAGGAAATAAAGGAAGCAACAGGCGAAGCCCATTCCCATGAGCCCTGTTGCCGCGGCGGCCGCCGCGGCGGCTGTTTGCGGATCCATGGGCGAGCCGTCCGGCGTCGGGGTTTGCGCGCGTAGATTCGCGACCACGAAAAACAGCGGGAGACCAGAAAGGAATCTCTTCATGACCCTTTCCTGACGGTTTTTCCATTGCGCGTCAATGCGATTAGCGAGGCGGGACCTCGCACGCCGACTTGATATTGTAGGGCACCCGCACCGGTTGCCATCCGGCAGGATGAGGCAGGCGATGCGCCCGCCCTACAATTGATCCCTCGCCGCCCGCCAAAAGAGATCGCCGCGGCTGCGAACACGCGCAACCGCGGCGAAAATTCAATTCAATCCGAAAAACGCTTACGGAGCGGGTGAGCCGGCGACTGTCTTTGGCCGGGTCGCCAGGTGGACAATCAGTCCAACGATCGGGACCAACCAGCCCAGCACTACCACCAGTGTCCGATTCGGTGAATTGCGGCGCTTCGAGTCTTTCATGATCCAGATCGCGATCCAGAGCCAGATGGCGATCGAAATCAAAAACGGAATCATCATGACCCCAAAGCAGCCGGCGGCAAGTCCGGCGGCCTGCGCATCGGTTAGCTGGGTCGGCGTGGTGCCGGCGGTGGCGTCTGGCGTCGCATCTTGCGCAAGCAAAGTTACGGCAGTGAAAAATAGTGGAAGACCGGAAATGAGTCGCTTCATAGGGCGTTGATTACAAATTTTCGTGAGCGCATGTCAACGTAATAATTCGAACCGATTTTCGCGTCCTCGCTCGACCTCCGGTTCGGCGGCTAGTTCGAGAGGTTTTTAAAAATCTCGTGCGCGGCGAGACCACCGAAAAAGATCATCTTGAGAAGCCAGCCAGCAATGGCGCAATACCCAATGATCAGTCCGGCAACAGCCAGACCGTGGCCCTGCAACTCCGGGTTTGCTTTGATCCTGGAGAGCGCAAGGTGCCCGCAAACCACCCCGCCAATTGCCGTGATGCCGACCGGCGTGCAGCAAAATCCACAAACTGCCAGCAAACTCAGAACAAGCGACCAGACGGCGAGCTGCTCGGTCGGGGCTGATGGCGTCGGCGCCGTTGTCACAGGAACTCCTGTGGCAGGGGGCACGACCACCGGCACGCTTGGAGTAGGTGGGGTGGTCGGAGGCGGACTCGGCGACGCGCTGCTGGCCGAGGCGCTGCTGCTGACACCGGGCACCGTGGAAAGTGGCGCCCAGCCGGCCGCGCCTTCATACCATGCCTGATCGGAAAGGCTCAGAGTTCCGGCCGCCAGCTGGCGGTTTACCTCTTCCAGTGAAAAAGGCCCCATCGGCTGTCCGTTGCGCGCAATATGAATCCGCATTTCGCGAGTGTGTTGAGGCCTTGAAGCGACCGTCAAGGAGAAATTCCCCCGGTGAAACTCCTCTCCTGCTCCTGATCTTGATCTTGATCCTGATCCTCCCCATTTCATCACGCCTCGGAGCAGGGATCCAGGAGCAGGAGCAAGAGGAGGAAAGAAACCTTGTCAGCGTGGATGCTGTTGGCCACCATCCGACAACTCACGAAACTAAACCTGAAGCCCACATCCCATGGAAGAACCCACGAAATCGAAAAAACCATTGCTCATCGGCATTCTCCTTCTCCTTGTTTTTGCCGCAGCCTACGCGCTGGTCTTATACGCTTTCAAGAACGAGGGCGAAAATCGGGCCGCCGTGTTGGCCCCGAATGAAAAGATCGCGAACGATCGCATCGACGCCTACGCCCGGATCGTCAACGCTGATGTGTTGAAAGGCGACATCTCTGTCCGCCTTACCTTCACCCCGCATGGCTCCCTTCTTGCGGCCGACGGAGTCACCTTGAGCCGCGATCTGCTTCTCGACGTGAACAGCGCCACCGGCAAACACGCTTACGAGTTCAAGAAAGGCAAACGAATGGATCCGGTGGAGGCGATCGTGGAGATATTCGAGGGCGAGCCGATGGAGTATCCCTTCGACAAGCATGAGGCCGAGCTCAGTTTTTACTTCGAGCCGGCGGGCACGCCCTCAGCCACCGAGACGGACAAATCGATTCCAGTGGCTATTCAACTCTATGGCTCAGTCAGCGGCCTTAGGATCGATGCCGACTACGCCAAGGAGCATGCCGACGATCACGTGGTCATCGACCTCAGTCTCTCCCGCGCGCCCACGGCGGTTTTCTTCTCGGTCTTCATCATGGCCGCGATGTGGCTATTGGTAGTCGGCGTCCTGTCCCTGGTCTTTCGAGTCTACGCCGGCCACCGCAAGATTGAGGTTTCGATGTTCTCATTCCTCGGCGCTCTTTTGTTTGCGTTTCCGGCGCTGCGGAACAGCCAGCCGGGGACGCCACCTATCGGAACGCTAAGCGATTTCCTCGCCTTCTTTTGGGCGGAAGTGATTATCGCCCTATCGCTGCTGTCCGTCCTTTTGCGCTGGATCCGGCATGGCCCTGGAGGAGACGGACCTAAGTAGGGGAGGACGGGGGGGTAAAGCAGGTTGTGGTCACTCGTTAGGCACTTCTGTGATGGCAGCCGAGCTCCCAAGAAACGTCCAACGTCCAACGTCCAACGTCCAACGTCCAACGTCCAACGTCCAACGTCCAACGTCCAACGTCCAACGTCCAACGTCCAACGTCCAGCTCCCAACTCCTAGCATCTAGCGTCTAACGACCTTCGATGAAAAAGCGTCTTTCGTTGCTCCTCGAGCGGTATCCGGTTCTACAGCCATGCCAGAAGGAGCTGAGTTCCGCGCTTGATTTGTTGGTCGCGGCTTATCAAGGCGGAAACAAACTCTTGATTTGCGGCAATGGGGGCAGCGCCGCTGATAGCGAACACATGGTCGCGGAGTTGATGAAGGGGTTTTTGAAGCGCCGCCCGATTTCCGAAGCGCACGTGGCCCAGCTTGAAGCGGCCCATGAAACCGAGGGGAAAGCAATTGCCGGGCGGCTGCAAGGAGCGCTGGCCGCTATTTCTTTGGCGTCGCCGGTCTCGCTCACCAGCGCAATCGCCAACGATATCGATTTTGAAATGATCTTCGCGCAGCAGGTCTACGGTCTCGGACGCCCCGGCGATGTCTTGCTGGGAATTAGCACTTCGGGTAACTCGAGGAATGTTTCGAACGCGGTCATCGTAGCGAAAGCGCTCGGCCTCAAGAGCATCGTCCTAACCGGCCGATCCGGTGGCGCTTTGGCGCCGCTAGCTGACGTGTCGATCAAGGTCCCGGCTGACGACATAGCTGAGATACAAGAGCTACATCTGCCCGTCTATCACTGGCTATCGACCGAGCTGGAAGAGATATTCTTCCCCGAATAAGAATGTAGAGGTGCTTGTGCCAAGCGCCTGTTTGGTCGGATAGGCGCTTGACACAAGCGCCCCTACACTTCACCGCTACGCCCAGAGAATTGTCTTGTGAACCGATATTACGGGGATTAATTAGAAAGAGCGATGCGCCGTTTTCTCCGCCGCTTCCTCCTCCTCTTAGGAGGGACGCTGCTTTGCGCGGGGATCGTGGGCCTCCACGGCGCTCGCACAACAACGCTTTTCGTCACCAGCACAGCCGACAGTGGAACCGGCTCGTTGCGTCAGGCGCTCGCGGATACAAACGAGGGGGATACCATCCAGTTCGATGCCGCGCTGAATGGTCAGGCCATCACTCTAACCAGCGGCGAGCTTGTCATCGATAGGAGCATCACGATCACCGGCCCTGGGGCGAGTCTGTTGGCCGTGCAACGCAGCTCCGCGAACGGCACCCCAAGCTTCCGCATTTTCCATATCACACCAGGCCATACGGTCATGATAGAAGGCCTCACGATCAAGAGCGGTCGCAACTTTACGGGGTCGGGGGGTGGCATCCTCAACGATCAGGCAACCTTGACCCTCAATCATTGTGCCGTCGTGGAGAACTACACCAGCGGCATTGGGGGAGGCATCTACAATTTAGGAGCCAGCGCGAGACTGACCATTCTCAACAGCTCCGTCAGCGACAACCTTAACGACGGGGTTGGCCTCGGGGGCGGCGGGTTCGGGGGCGGTATCAACAACGAGGGGACGCTAAAGATCAGCAACAGCACTCTCAGCCGCAACATAAGTAGGGCCACCTCAGGCGTCCCGAGGGGAGGGACAGGCGGTGCTATCTACAACGCCCCCGCCGTGAAGGGCCTGGTTGGGATCCTGGAGATCAGCAACAGCACAATTAGCAACAATATAGCCGACAAGCACGGCGGCGGTATCTCTTCGGGCGGGCCAATGACGCTGACTGATAGCACTGTCAGCGGCAATACTGCTACCGGCTTCGGATCGCAGGGTGCTCTTGTCTTTGGCGGCGGCATTTTCTGTGGGTCGGCCACGATCACCAACAGCACTATCAGCGGGAACACGGCCGTTTTTAAAAATCGTGGCCGCGGCGGTGGCGTCACCGTCCTGGGGTCGCTGACCATCACCAACAGCACTCTCAGCGGCAACAGCGCTGATGGCGGCGGCGGCGGTATCCATAATTTCGTCGACCTCGGTGGTGGCAGCGCGACGACCGAGATCGGCAATACCATCCTGAACGCAGGGGTGTCGGGCCCGAACCTCGTTGGCAACCCAGGCACGGTTATCACGCACGGTTACAACCTCAGCAGTGATAATGGCAGCGGTTTCCTGACGGGGACCGGCGACCAGATCAATACCGATCCGATCCTGGGCCCCCTCCAGAACAACGGTGGTCCGACCTTCACGCATGGGTTGCTGGCCGGGAGCCCGGCCATTAATGCGGGCAACCCGAATTTCGCGCCGCCGCCTGTGTATGATCAGCGCGGGCCCGGTTATGATCGCGTCCATAACGGGCGCATCGACATCGGCTCGTTCGAGCTGCTCGGGAACATACGCACCGTTACCAGCACGGCTAACAGCGGCGCTGGCTCGTTGCGCGATACCATCGCCGCAGCCAATGACGGAGACACGATCCAGTTCGATGCGGCACTCAATGGGCAAACCATCAGCCTGACCAGCGCTGAGCTTGTCATCGATAAGAACATCAGCATTAGCGGCCCCGGACCAGGCTTGCTCTCGGTTACGAGAGATTCGCAAGCTCCTCCTTTCCGCATCTTTCGCGTCACGCCGGGTCACACCGTAACAATCGCAGGCCTGACCATCGCCAATGGACTTGCCCAAACGCCCTCTGACAAGGGCGGTGGCATCCTCAACGACCACGCGGCGCTGATGCTAAACAATTGCGCCCTGACGGGCAATGCAGCCGGTTCGGGCGGTGGCGTTTTCAGCAATGGTGAATCTGGCGGCAGCGCAACGCTGGCTATCAACAGCAGCACCGTGATGGGCAATTCGGCCAGCTTCGGCGCCGGCATCTTCAGCAGCGCCGCATTATCTGGAAATGCGACGCTCACGATCAAGTACAGCACCCTGAGCGGCAACTCGGCTGGCACCTCGGGTGGCGGTGTCTTCAATGAAGGCGACAACGGGGGAACCGGAACAGTGATTATCGACAATAGTACGCTAAGCGGGAACGCTGCGACTATTAATGGTGGAGCACTACTCAACGATGGCTTTGCCGGAAACGGAACCACCGTGATAACGAACACCACGCTAAGCGGTAACAACGCTGGGAGCAGCGGCGTGGCAGGCGCTGTTTTCAACCAGAGCGGCAGCATCGAACTCGGCAACACAATTTTTAATGCTGGGCAGGGGCCTAATCTTCGCAACAGCGGCGGAACCATAACTTCGCGCGGTTACAATCTGAGCAGCGACGATGGCGGTGGCTTCCTAAACGGCAGTGGCGACCAGACCAATACCAATCCAATGCTCGGCTCCCTTCAGGACAATGGCGGCCTGACCTTTACCCATGAGTTGCTGCTCGGCAGCCCGGCCATTGACGCGGGCGACCCAAACTTCACCCCGCCGCCCGACTTCGATCAGCGCGGTCCTGGTTTTCCGCGCGTCGCAAACAACCGCATCAATATCGGTGCCCTGGAGATGCAGCCCGTACCGCCGTTTCCTACGCCGACGCCCACACCGACGCCAACGCCGACGCCAACACCAACAGCTAGTCCGATACCAACACCATGCGGCGTGACTTTCTCGGAGAATTTCGATGGAGTAACTGCTCCGGCGCTCCCGGGAGGGTGGATGACGTCCGCCACGGGGGCCGGGATGCCATGGATAACCTCCACCTCGGGCCCGGCTAGCGGACCGAACGCTGCGGTTGCGTCGCCTGCCTCCAATATCGGCAACGCCGAGTTGGTTACACCGACGATTATCGTTCCCGCCACCGGCGGAATAGTGCACTTCCAGAACCTCTTCAACCTGCAAGCCGACCCTCCCCCCGGCACCTTCGCCTACGATGGTATGGTCTTGGAGATCAGCCTCAACGGCGGAGCGTATGCTGATATCATGGCCGCGGGCGGCACCTTCGTCACCGGTGGCTACACTCACACCGTCACCACGGTCTCGGGCAGCCCGATTGCCGGACGCATGGCTTGGAGCGGCGTTTCGGCTGGCACGACGACCTTGCCAGCCTATATCACAACGAGTGTCAACCTGCCCGTGACAACCAATGGGCAAAACGTCCGGTTGAAGTGGCGGTTGGCTACCGACGGTAACCCCCACACCGGACTGCTGGGGGTTCGGATTGATAGTGTCGTTCTCGCTCCCGCAAGCTGTGCGACACCGACACCGACACCGACGCCAACTCCAACACCAACGCCGAGCCCTACGGCTACGGCTTCGCCTGTCCCAGCTCAGGCGTTAAACATCTCGACCCGGCTCCGGGTTGAAGCCGGCGACAACGTGCTCATTGGCGGATTCATTGTCTCCGGGAATGCGCCCAAGACCGTCGCGGTGCGCGGAATTGGACCATCCCTTATCTCTTTCGGAATCAATGACGCCCTGGCCGATCCTACTCTCGAGTTGCGGGCGGCCGACGGCGCGTTACTTTTTCAAAACGACGACTGGCAAAGCGATCCTGCGCAAGCCGCCCAACTTACTGCCCTCGGCCTCGCCCTCCATGATTCCAAGGAGTCGGGCCTCGTCATCACACTCCAGCCGGGCGCTTCCTATACGGCTATCCTAGCCGGGAAGAACGGCGGCACTGGCGTTGGTCTGGTGGAAATCTACGACACCAACCAGGCGGCCGGCTCGCAATTGGCTAACATCAGCACGCGTGGCTTTGTCCGGACCGGCAGCAACGTCATGATAGGAGGGTTCATTCTTGGCGGCAGCAGCGACAACACTCAAGTAGCGGTGCGCGGAATTGGCCAATCGCTAGGTCAGTTCGGCCTTAGTCCCGTGCTGGCCAATCCGACCCTGGAGTTGCACGATGGTAACGGCGCGCTTCTGATCTCAAACGACAACTGGCAGGACGACCCTGCCCAAGCAGCCCAGTTGAGCGCCCACGGTCTTGCTCTGTCGGACACTGCGGAGTCCGGAATCTTCGCGTCATTGCCGCCGGGCGCTTTCACCGCCATCCTGGCGGGGAAGAACGGCGGCACGGGTATCGGGCTCGTCGAGATTTATAACGTGCATTGACGTCTCGCCATCGACGGGATCTGCGCTACCCACGACCCGTCCGGGCTTCCAGCTACAAGGCCTGCATTGTCGGAGCTGTTAGCCGGGCCGCTGTGGCGGCTCATCCATAACTCTGTGGCGCTACCAAGAGGTCCGCACCGCGTATTCCGCTAAATAACTCGATCGTTCCCGCCATCGACCGGAATCTGCGCGCCGGTGGTTTTGGCAAAGGTGGGGCCGCACAATTCGGCCGCGAGTTCCCCTACGTCTTTGCTGCGAACCTCGGTCTCGAGGACGTTGTTGCGCTTGTAGGCGTCAACCGACAAGCCATAGCTCTCCGCCCGTGCCTCGAGGACTTCTTTGGTCCAAAGACCTGTGTCGAAAACGGCGTTTGGATGAAGCGTGTTTACGCGAATGCCAGCGCTGCCCCACTCCAAAGCCGCCACTCGCGCGAGCTGCGTCAGCGCAGCCTTGGACGCCGAGTAAGCAGCCGCGCCCGGGCCGGGAGCGGCAACATTCTTTGAGCCAATAATAACGACGCGCCCACCCATCGGCGCCAGCTTCAGAAGCGGATAGCATTCGCGCATCAGGGTCAGGTTGGCATCGAGGTTTACGCCGAAGACCTTTCTCCATTCCTCGGCACTGAGCTGTTCGATCGGCGCGCCGGCAGGAAAGACGCCAGCATTCAGGATAAGCATGTCTAACCCACCGTAAGCCCGAACGCCAGCTTCCAACGCGTCCGCGACGGCCCTCTCCGATGTAACGTCGCAAGGGAGACCCAGGTACTCAGTTCGGGAGCTAACACAGGTCGCGACGCTGGGATCTATGTCGAGACCTACTACTGCCGCCCCGCGTTTCAAGAGAGCTTCCGCACAAGCCCGGCCTATCCCGGAAGCCGCGCCGGTGACGAGCGCGACTTCGCCGGCGAAAACGGGTGGCTGGCCCGCGCGGCGCAATTTCGCCTGCTCCAAGTCCCAGTATTCGAAGTCAAACAACTCCTTCTCGGAAAGCGCGCGATAACCGCCGAGCGCTTCCGCCCTCGAGATCACATCGATGGTATGAAAATAAAGATCGTGAGCTATCCCGGCCTCGTTCGCGGAGCGTCCGACACAACACAGACCAAGTTCTTCATCCAGAATTACCCGCGGAGCTGGATCAAGCATCGTCTTGGGTTCCTTGGCGCTGGCGGAGTTGCGCGAAAAATACTCGCGATACGCTTCCGCATAGGCCCGAACGTCCCGGCCCAGCATGGGAAGGCGTTTGGTGCGCAGGATGTGATCAGGCGTGGCCGGCCCCCGTTGTGAGACATCACGAACGTTCGCGGCCCGGGCAAAGGCGAGCGACTTCGCGTCCGAATGGGTGGACAGCACGATCGGCCAACCCGCGGTCAACGCGATGTCGCGTCTAAGCGCGGCGATCTCCAAACGGACCGGTTTTTCGGAGGGATTGATCTCCGCGAACGTGAGGTCCCAGGCGTTGCGCTGCCTGAGATAGTTCTCGGCTCGGTCCACCAACGCGATCATGCGCCCGTACGATTCCTCCGCCGTTGCGCCGAACGAGAAGATGCCATGATTCAGCAAGACCAGGCCGATGGTCGACGGCTTCGCCTCCGTCTCGAACTGCATCGCACAGGCTTTCGCCAGGTCGAACCCCGGCATGACGTAGGGGACGATGATGAGATCGTCGCCATAAATCTCGCGGATGCGCGCTTCGCCCTCGACCGTGTTGGTGATGGCCAGGACTGCGTCCGCGTGGGTGTGGTCAACAAATTTGTGGGGTAAGACCGCGTGCAGAATCGTTTCAACCGATGGGGCCGGCGCGCCTGCGCGAGTCACCTGGGTGGCAAGCTCGCTTACCATCTGCGGGTCCGACAATGCATCGACCTTCGCGAGCTTGAGCAAGTGCGCCATCCGGACTGGCGCAAATCCTTCCCCACGGATCGTCTCCAGGTCCCAGCCGCTGCCTTTAACGTAGAGAATCTCTTCGTCCTCACCGAGGAGATTGCGTTCCTTGATCTTGACGGAAGTATTGCCGCCGCCATGAAGCACCAGCGTGCCGTCCCGCCCCAACAAGCGGGAGGAATAAACCCGCTGCTCCAGGGCGGACTGGCATTTGCTCGCCTCGATCGGGTCCCAAAGATTCTTCATCGTGCCTTGATGGATTGAACAGATGCCAGTTCAATTTCCAATCTAAAAAACAGGGCAACGGACGCCGGGCGCAGCGCGGTGGAGGCCGAAGAACCGGGAACAAACGGAAAAAGGAGGGAGAAAAAACTTGATCCTTTCGCAAGATTCTGCTTATCCTGCGCTTCCCTCAGTTATCACAACCCTCAAACAGAAAGAAAGCTCCATGATCACATCCAAATTGATTCGATTCCTCTCAACAGCCGCTCTCGTAATCGGCTTTTCCACCGTAGTGCACGGGCAGGCCACGCGAACGTGGGTCTCCGGCGTCGGTGACGACGCAAACCCATGCAGCCGGACGGCGCCCTGCAAGACGTTCGCGGGCGCAATTTCAAAAACCGCGGCCTGCGGTGAAATTTCCGTTCTCGATCCGGGCGGCTTCGGCGCGGTCACTATCACCAAGTCAATCACCATCAATGGGACCGGCACCCTGGCTGGCATTCTCGCTGCCCTGGTCAATGGCGTGATTGTGAACGCGGGCGTCAACGATGTAATCATCCTCCGGGATATCTCCATCAATGGCGCTTGCAATGGCATCAACGGCATCCGTTTCCTCGCCGGAAAGACGCTGGAGGTGGATCACTGCTGGATCTACAACTTTACCAATCACGGTATTGACGTCAGTAAGACTGCCGATGGCAACTTGAAGGCGTTTGACACGGTCATCGAAAACTGCACCCAGGCTGGCATCAGCATGACCACCACTGCTGGACAGATAAATGCCACGGTTGATCGATCCCGGATCATGAATTGCGGCAGAGGAATCGATGCGGCTACCCACGTAAGAGGGGCCATCAGCAACTCGATCCTAAACCACGACTCCACGGCCGGAATCAGGACGACCGGAACCGATTCGATTCTGAATATCGACGATATCTTCGTCTCCTACTCGTCGAACGGTCTCCAGGCCAGCAGTGGTTCCACACTGAACGTCTCTGATAGCATTATCGCGCAAAACGCGAACGGGGTGTCGCTAAACGGTGGCACGATTAATTCGTTCCAAGGGAATTCATTGATATCGAATTCCGTTCCCGGGGCGTTCTCCTCCACCACGATCAAGCAGTAGAGACTGCCTGCCAGCGGTTGAGAGTAGGGCAGACGGCCTGGCCTTGAGGGCCGTCTGCCTCTCCCGCGGGCATTTTGCGAACGATTCGAACCCATCCCGGCGAGGCCGGGACTCTCTCTCAGGCGCATTCGCGTCTTCGATTCAGAAACCGCGGTCGCGAGCTGCGGCCGTTTGGCAACTGACGCCTTTCCCGGGACATGTGTGGAGGAAGCACAAACGGGGCTTCCCTCGGGGTCGATGGTCGTCTGCTTCCCACACATGCATCCGGTTACCGCGGAATTTCTTGCTGGCGCAAGGTATCGTGATTCGCTTCTCTAATTCAGATTCGCGAAGATGAAGCCGAAGATCTTTCCAATCATCAAGAATACCAATTTTTTGATGACCCTGGTCATGCTTTTGATCGGCGTCGCCAGCATTCTCTGGGCGGAGAAACTGGAAATAAATCAAGGGTTCGGATGGGATGGAGTCGGTTACGCGACCTGGGCAAAGAACTTTTACCAGAGCGTCATCATCGACAAGGTTCCGGACTATTACGTCAAAAGAATCCTGCCGAGCGCCATTGTTCACTACGGAAGCCGTTTGGTTACCGCCCCTTTTCTCCCGGACGCAAAGAGAGACGCTATCCTGAACGAAAGCAGGAATGTCGTCCGATGTTTCGATCTCTATAACCTGCTGTTAGTTCTGGTTGCGGTCTCAACCTGGGGGTTGATCGCAAGGGAACTCAACATCTCACGTCGAGGAACGTGGTTTGGCTTCTGTTTCCTGTTCCTGAATTACGCCATTCTAAAAAACAACTT
>JBEEHC010000173.1:0-13000 GCA_041167205.1 Verrucomicrobiota bacterium | reverse complement strand
CTCTTTTGTTTTCCACTTATCCGATGCGGACCGCTCGCGTTTTGTCGAGTCGCAGCACCTGCCCCGGCCGCAAATGGAGAACTGCTTTCGGGTCCAGTAGTTTCTTTCCATCCAATTGGACGCTGCCTTGTTCGATAAGACGTCGAATATCCGAGCGTGTCTTAGGAAGTCCCAAGAAAGCGAAAACACTCCATGCGATAGCCAACGCATCATTGCCGTGCTCCTCTGGAATGAATAGGAATTGCGGCAGATCGGCGTCCGCCAATCGCTTCTCACTGAAGCGCGCGTTCCATTCTCCAAGAGTTTTCTGCGCGGCTTCGCGAGAGTGATATGTTTCTACGATCGTGGATGCGAGATGTTTCTTGGCTTCCAGCGGATGGGCCTCAGGATCCAGCGGCTTCCCGAGCAGAAGGGGATAATAGCGCGCCATTAATTCATCGGAAATGCTCATCAATTTGCCGAAGATCTCGGAGGCGGGTTCGGCCAGGCCAACATAATTTGCCAAGCTCTTGCTCATCTTCTTTGAACCATCGAGCCCTTCGAGAATGGGCAGAACAAAAACAACCTGCTGGGGCTGACCCTCCTGCTTTTGGAGATCGCGACCGACGAGGATATTGAAGAGCTGATCCGTTCCGCCCAGTTCAACGTCCGCTTGCACCATGACGGAATCCCAGCCTTGCATGATCGGATATTGAATTTCGTGGGCGTGAATCGGCTGGTGCCGGTCGATCCGGTCCCGGAAATCTTCGCGTTGTAGCATTTGCTGTAACGTCACCATGCTATTGAGGCGAATGACTTGCTCGAACTGCATTGATTCGAACCATTCGCCGTTCGAGACGAGGCGCGTGCGAGCAGGATCCAGCACTTTGAACGCCTGCTCCCGATACGTTTCGGCGTTGGCCATGACCTCTTCGCGGCTGAGCTGTGGGCGAGTAACGGATCGGCCGCTCGGGTCGCCAATCATTGAAGTGAAATCGCCGATAATCAAAACCGCTTGGTGACCGAGATCTTGAAATTGCCGCAGCTTCCGGAGGATCAACGCGTGACCGAGGTGAAGATCCGGACTTGTGGGATCGACGCCCAACTTGACACGCAATGGCCGGTTGAGCGCGAGCTTTTGGCGAAGCTCCGCTTCGCTAATGATCTGCGCGCTGCCTTGCTTAAGAAGGGAAAGAGCTTCGTCCGGTTGCATGTGAGAGATGCAGAGACCGAAGCGCTATTTGTTTTTGTTCAACAATTCTCGCACCTGCTCGATCGTGAGTGGTGTGTCGTGTGCGCTCAGCGCCTTCTGGCTCTTGCCTCGAGCGAGAAATGGGCGATTAGCGGCGAAAGAAGCCACCGTCAGGCTACGGCCATTTTCAGGAGCGACGCGAGGGCCGTCAACCGCGGACGCCACATGGATCGTGTCGGTTTTCGTAAGCTGCGACCTGGTTGAAATAGTCGCACTCGTATCTCCTGCTCGGAAGTGCCGGGCCGCAAATTGCCTGGGTGAGAAAGCGCGGCCGGCGGCAAATGATTTCCCGAAGGACCTATCTGGTGTGTAAAAGTTTTTAGATGGTGCGGTCTGGGAGACGGAAATCCGCGTGGCGCTAAACTGTTTGTTCTGCGCGGCATTTACTAACGACATATTGGGTTTCAGGATGCGATCGACGAGCTTGCCCTCTTGTTCCTGTGCGGAAGTTGCCGAGACACCGGCGAGTAACGCCATGAATGCAACGATCATCCGCACGTCGCTGAACGTGCCGAAGCCAGCGCTGCGTTGTAAAGCAAATTGTCGCTGTTCTGGAGCGACCCGCTCTCTCGTCTCTTCAATTAATGGCCAAGAGCCGCGTGCAGAACTCTCGCCTTGGGGGGCGCGGGAACACGTCCGCTCAAGATATCAGTCGCCGTGACGGGCCGGCCGTAGTACCGGGCATTGGCTGTTTTCTGTGTCGCGATCACTGCTCCTTCGAGCGACGCCCCCGCAAAAAGGCCTTTGCTCCGGCTGTAGGTGTAGATGGCGGCAGTTGGTGTCACTCCCACCTGCGCATCGCGCCCCACCGGTCCCGCAGCTGCGCTCGCGTCCGCCCCCAGCGTCACATTTCCATCCCGGGAAAATGCGCGAACTGCCCGGTTCGTGTTGAGGACAAAGACAAAATCAGTGACTTGCGCGCCGATTTGAGGCCCCCAGCCAGCGCCACCGGTTCCAATAAATGACGGACCCGACCAGCCTCGCCCGGTCCGAGCAACGACCACGCCTTGCCCGCCTTTGCCGCTTATGCCAAAGCCCACTTTCACTACGGTGATGATGGCGAGCCCCTTGGCGTTGCGAATCACACGCCCGGGGATGCCTCTTTCCGGCATCCTCCGAAAGTCTCGCAGAATGGAGGCGGACTGATTAACTATCTCTTGTTCGGTCGCCGCCCTCGCGGCTGCGAGCGAAAGGCTGCACATGATGAAAAGAACGCAGAATGTTTTCATGGATATAACTAGTTCGCCGCGTTCAGCCACCGTGGACGTATTCGACCCGGTCGAGAAGAGTCGTTAGGCTGCCTCTCATGGACGACCTCATCGATGTTCCAGGCGACGCGTATTTCATGAACGAAGCGCTACGCCTGGCCACGAAAGCCTTTGAAAAAGAGGAAGTGCCGGTCGGCGCCGTCGTCGTGCGAAAGGGAAAGATCATCGGACGGGCATATAATCAAGTGGAGTTGCTCAAGGATGCTACGGCGCACGCTGAGATGCTCGCGATTACGCAAGCGGAAGCAGCCGTGGAGGACTGGCGGTTAAACGATTGCGATCTCTACGTGACGAAAGAGCCGTGCGCCATGTGCGCAGGGGCGTTGGTGCACGTGCGGATGCGGCGGGTGATCTTTGGTTGCGCGGACGAACGGAGCGGCGCGGCGGGCGGAACGATCAACTTGTTGCAAATGCCCAGCCTGAATCATCGATGTGAGATTACGCAGGGCGTGCTTCGTGAAGAATGTGCACGACTACTGCAAACCTTTTTCCAGGCCCGGCGGGGACGTGATCCTGGAGACGCTTGAGTATTTCAATCTCATTTGCGCTGGATCAGGTAGACCGCTCATGATCTATTGTCTGAGCCGTTTTCCTTTCGCAACGATTATGCACACAAATCTTCTTCACCGCTGCGTCCTCGCTCTCATCCTGGGGTTTGCCTTTTCTTCCGTCCAGGCTTCGGATGACCCACTTTTCCATTCCACGGATCCTCTGGCTCCGAGGGACGAGTGGGGAGTCCTCCATCAGACGCCCACTCTATATCCGCCAGATTTTTCCCACCGGCACCCGTTCCGCATCTTTTACTATTTTCATTCCGGAAAAGAGCTCCTCGCCGATCCGGCTTACGTAGGCGCGCTTCAAGTTGCCTTGCGGAACCGGGGCTACTATTGCGGTCCGATTGACGGAATCATGTCCGAGGAAATCAGCGACGCGATCGCCCGGTTACAGAAAAATCACACCCAGCGGGTCACGGGCAGGCTGACGGTGCCAGTGAGAAGAGCGTTACATTTGCCCTAGCGCTGGCACTGAAGGCGGGCTGGCTGCCTCGCAAGGATTCGAACCTTGACAAAGAGATTCAGAATCTCTCGTGCTACCGTTACACTACGAGGCAAGCGGGATGCGGGGCCACATCTAAGACCGTCTTTGGCTGCGCGGCAAGTGGCGGATGACCGATAAGCTATCGAGTAGTCGCCGGCCCGCTCAACCAGATTTCGGCGCCTTCACGCGCAGCTTCCACTTCCAACTTACGGCCGCTCTCCACGACCAAGAGGCGCGCGCGTTCCAGCATCTCGTCGATCTTGTGATCGTCGTGTGCGGGGTCGTGGTGAAACAAAAACAGCTTCTTCGCCCGGGCTTCCAGCGCGAGGGAAACCACGCGGCTCAACGCACCATGGCCCCAGCCGATGTGCTCCTGGTACTTCTCGTCGGTGTATTGTGTGTCGAGAATCAGGACGTCCGTATCTTTCAGAAACTCGACCAACTTCGATCGTTGAACCACCGCCTGGGCGCGCGCTTTGTGCGGATGGGTTCCATCCCGCGCGGCCAGTTTTAGTTTCAACGGTTCGAAAGGCTCATTGTCCGGTAGAAAAGCGATGGAGCCTTCCTTGGTAAAAAGCCGGTAGCCTGCGCAGACGCCCGGATGATTCAAGAATCTCGAGCGCACCCGCACTTTGCCGATCGAAAACTCCATTTTCTTGAGCTCCTGGATCTTGATCGTTCCCGGCAGGTCTTTCCAGCTCACCGGAAAAAACGGAACTTCCATTTGGGCGGCCAGAATGGTCGCAAGGCCAGCGCGCGCGCCCTCGTATCCCAGGACGCGAATCGAGTTCTTGGCTTTGTAAGCCGGAAGAAAGAACGGAAGTCCCTGAATATGGTCCCAGTGGGTATGGGTCAGGAGCAAGGTCAGATTGATTGGCGCGGAACCGAACTCTTTCTCCAGGGCGAGTCCCAGTTCGCGAATGCCAGAGCCGGCGTCGAGGATGATGATGTCGCCGTTGGTGCGAATTTCCACGCAAGTGGTGTTTCCGCCATAACCGATGGTTGACGGGCCGGGAACGGGGATCGAGCCGCGGACCCCCCAGAATTTTATCCGTGTCGACGGCGGATGAAATTTCAGGGCGCGTGACTGGCGCGGGGTCAATTTTCGCCGTGGCCGGCGCGCACGTTTTATTACCTTCGCGAGCTCTTCCCACTTCAACGGCTTAACGAAATAGGCGTCGCCACCAGCTTCGAAAACGGCATCGCGCTCAATATCATAGATGCGGCCGGCGACGATAATGATCTTGGGCAAATCAAGTTCTTCCCGGATCGCACGACAGACCTGAAGGCCGCTGATCCGGGGCAGCAGCAAGTCGCAAAGGACCACGTCGGGCCGTCGATCGAGAGCAAGGTCGATTCCGGCGGCGCCGTCTTCTGCTTCGATTATGTCCCAGCCATGGCGCGCGAAGAGGCGCGCGACGCGCTTACGGCTTTCGGCATCGTCTTCAATGAGTAAGACCGTGGGCATGGGGACTTAGCGCGGAATTCTGTCAGGCGACTTCCCCGAAACCAAGAGTTTTTGCCGCTTGCCTAAAGAAGACTGGAACCGAACGCCCCCGGCTTCCCGCGCTTCCAACGCAACTCCGGATTGAGATTGATCTCTTCGGAAGGCACTTCGAATCCGACCGCGCGGAGCAGATACGAGACGCCTTCACGGCTCTCCATGGTTTCTTTCAGGCTGCGCGCGAATAGTTCGATGTATTCCTTGTACGATTCGAGGGCGAGTTTCCCTTCGGAGAAGTGCTCGGCCAGGGACTCGTCGTGATAGTCGATCAGCTCGATCAGTGCGCGCCGCAACTTCATCCGCATCTCCGGATCAACGACGACTTTGAAGGGAGTCGCGCCGGCGTCGGGTTTGGCGAGTTCCTTTTTCAGCGCCGTTTGATCCGTGGAGACCAGCTGATAATCGCGTTGTTCGTCCATGTTCGTTCCGACCGGATTCCACCTTGGAAACGTGGAAAGGGGCGGGGTTCAGTTGTGGATTGACTCGGTTGTTCTGTCAAACCAGAATCGCGTCATGAAAATATCTCTACTTACGTCATTTCTGGTGGCCGGCCTCGCGGCGGTCGCGCTTGGTTCGCCAGCGGAAACCGAACTAAAAGCGCTCGAACAACAATGGAACGACGCCTACAAGAAAGGCGACGTTGCTGTTCTAAAAGCGGTCGAGGCCGACGACTGGACGTTGGTGGATCCTGAAGGCACGACGACGACCAAGGCCCAGGACATTAAGGAGCTCACGGACAAGACTTTCGTAGTCAAGGAATCAACCAACAGCGACATCAAGGTTCGGATGCTGGGCGATAACCACGCCGCGGTCACGGGCTCGGCGAAAATGAGCGGTTCCTACAAGGGCAAAGATTTTAGCGGTGAGTATCGCTTCCTCGACATCTTTGAAAAGAAGGATGGCAAGTGGCAGGCGATCCTGTCGCAAGTCACCAAAGTCGAAAAAGAATAGCCGGACCGTAACGAAGGGCACGAGCCCTGTAGCCGCTTCGCTGTGCGAAGCGTGAGTGGCGCGTTGCTTGTCCCGGGGGACGCCCTCACGGAGGGCGGGCGGCTACAGCGGAGGCGATCGCCCTTTAGAAGAAGATCGGGATGATCAGGATCGCGACGATGTTCACGACCTTGATCATCGGATTGATGGCCGGGCCAGCGGTGTCTTTGTAAGGATCGCCGACGGTGTCGCCGGTGACAGAAGCGGCGTGGGCGAATGAGCCTTTCCCGCCGAGGTTGCCTTCCTCAATATACTTTTTCGCGTTGTCCCAGGCGCCGCCGCTGGAAGTCATCGCAATCGCGACGAACAGCCCGGTCACGATCGTGCCGACCAGCATGCCCCCCAACACCACGGGTCCGAGCGGTTTGATCATTGCCACTGCGATCACAAACACAACCGGCAACAACGCGGGCACGATCATTTCGCGCAGTGCCGCCTTGGTCACGATGTCGACGCACGTGCCATATTCGGGCACGTCTTCGCCGCGCAGGATCCCAGGTTTGGCGGTGAGTTGCCGGCGCACTTCACGCACGACCGCGCCAGCGGCTTTGCCGACTGCGTCCATGCTAAAAGCGGTGAAGACAAACGGCAGCAGTCCGCCAATGAAAAGCCCAATAATCACCTTGGGGTCGTTCAGCGAAAAATCGAACGAGTACGTGCGATGGTTCGCCCCAAAATGCGCCTTCAATTCTTCGACGTAGGAACCGAAAAGCACCAGCGCCGCCAACCCCGCTGAAGCGATCGCATAACCCTTTGTCACCGCTTTCATGGTGTTGCCGACCGCATCGAGCTCGTCGGTAATTCCTCGGATTTCTTTTGGCAGATTACTCATGACGGCGATGCCGCCCGCGTTGTCGGTGATCGGACCAAAAGCATCGAGTGAGATGATGATCCCCGCCATCGAAAGCATGCTCATCACGGCGATGGCGATTCCGTAAAGACCCGCGAAATGAAAGCTGAGCAAGATCGCGATGCCGATAAAACCCACGGGCAACGCGGTGGCGTGCTGCCCGATCGCGAGTCCGGCAATGATATTTGTGGCATGGCCGGTTTCGGACGCCTTCGCAATTTTTCGGACCGGCGCAAAACTCATGGAGGTATAGTAGTTTGTGATCACGACGACGACGCCGGTCATGAGCAGGCCAACCAGCGAGGCGAAATAGAGATCGTTCGCCGAGCGTGCGACACCGCCGATCACGACATCGCTAGGGAAAAGCAAATGAGTGGCCGGCCAGAACAGAACGGCTGAAACGAGCGCACTCGCACCGACGGCCCCCATCAAGACGGTGCCAGGTTTTCCGCCGCTGATGTTGACGAAGAGAATGCCGATGATCGCGCCCAGAACCGAGATGCCGCCCAGGACAAAAGGATAAATAACGGCTGCTGGGTATGCGGCGAGCGTTAATGCGCCCACCAGAATCGCGCCGACCAGACTGACGGCATAGGTTTCAAAAACATCGGCGGCCATGCCGGCGCAATCGCCCACATTGTCGCCGACGTTGTCTGCGATCGTAGCCGGATTCCGCGGGTCATCTTCTTCGAGGTTGCTTTCGATCTTGCCGACCAGATCGGCGCCCACGTCCGCCGCCTTTGTATAAATGCCGCCGCCCAGCCGCGCGAAGACGCTGATCAAACTCGAGCCCAAGGCCAGGCCCACCAGGCTTTTCACGGCCAGGTCGTGTCCCATCCACTGTTTGGCCAGGGTGTAGAAAATGCCAACGGCGAGCAGCGCCAGGCCGACGACCAGAAGGCCGGTGACGGCGCCCCCGTTAAACGCAACGCGCATGGCCGCGGACCGGGACTGAGTAGCCGCCTGGGTCGTTCGGGTGTTGGCCAGCACGGCGATCCGCATCCCGATGTATCCGGCGGCGAGTGAGCAAAAAGCGCCAATCAGAAACCCGATTGCCGTGGCTTGGTCTCGAAAAATGTAAAGAAGGACGAAAATCACGACAGCAATTACGCTGATTGTCCTGACCTGGCGCTTGAGGTAAGCCTTTGCCCCTTCTTCAATGGCGCCGGCGATCTGACGCATCCTCTCGTTTCCCGGAGACAACCGGATGACGGCTTTGATCAGGAAAAACGCGAAGAGCAAGCCCGCGATCGCGCAGACCATCGCAAGAGTCACACCGTATTGAAGAATATCGAAGGCGAGAAGGGTCATAGTGGCTCCGTTGAAAGTGGGGGACTTTAGTAAGTTTTACCTCGCTGGCAATGGGTAAATCGGCTGTTGGTCTACAACTCGAAAACGGTCCGCAGACGGCGCAAAAAGGAGGCGCGATATTCGCGCTCTTTGTTCGCCCCATCATCCGGCTGCGTCGCATCTCTCAAAATGCCTTCGCCCTCGAGCTTTCGCTTCGCCAGGATCTCGCTGAGCTGGGTCAGGCACTGTGGCGAATCCCGCATGACCTCACCCATGACCTCTTTACTGATCTCCAGGACCTCGCAATCGCTGTCCGCGCGAATAGTAGCCGAACGCGGTTCACCCGTGAGTAACGACATTTCGCCAAAACAGTCACCCGACCGCATAGTCCCGAGGCGGATGTTGACGCCATTGCGCAAAACGGAAACGTGCACGCTTCCCCGCAGGACGATGAACATCGAGTCGCCCGCCGCTCCTTCCTCGATCACGCGTTCGCCGCGGCCATAATGATTGATACGCGCGCTGTGCAACACGTTGTCGAGCTGCGCATCGTCCAGGCAATCGAAAAGCGGTTCTCCCCGCAGGATAGCCTGAGCTTCGGCATACCCTTCCGGAACGCTGCGCTGGCGTCTCCGCTCCACGTGGAGAGTCCGAATCGGGAACGGAATCGGGATCCGCTGACGTTTTAGTTCGTACCAGATATTGGTCCGGATCGCGTCGCAAACGTCGTTGTAGGCAGCGTGATTTCCCATCCAGAATTTGATTTCGTAGGAGACCGCGTGGTCGGCGAAATCGATCAGAAAAACCTTTGGGCGTGGCTCTGGGACGACGCCCTCGGCACTGGTGGTGGCTCGCAAAAGAGAATCTTTCACGCGATTTGGCGGAACATTGTAGTCGATCCCCACGCGCAGGCGCATCGCATGGATCTGCGTCGGATAATGAAGATTGACGATCGTGCTTCGCGCGATGGCGTAGTTTGGAATGTCGAGGTAAATCCCGTCGTTGGTGCGCAACCGGGTGGAACGCCAATTGATCTCCATCACTTCGGCGTACTTATCCTGGACGTTGAGCCAGTCGCCGACCTTGTAGGGCCGGCTGATTTGCAACGCGATCCCGGCGATGATCCCTCCGAAAAGATCCTGCGTCGCGAATCCGAGGACGATGGCCAGAATGCCCGAGCCGGCGAGCAAGGTGGCGAGTTGCCCTTCGGCGTGATAAACGACACTCAAGACGATCAGCGACGCGATCAGGTAAACGAACAGCGCTACCACCTGCCGCAGGAACTCCGGGATCGGAGTCTGGCGCTTCTTCTCGAAGTAGACGTCCCAGAGATAGCGATCGAGGAGGGCGAGAACAAAAGCCGTGGTCAACCAGATGGCGGCCGCGTCGATATGGTTGCGCCATCCAACGCGCACTCCGTAAAAGGAGGTGGCGGCGTAGAACGCCAAAGTGAGGCAAAAGAGTTGGAAGAGAACGCCAAGTCGCACACCGGCGCGACGTTTGAGCAATCGGCCGACGGTGAGCGCCGCAAAAAACGTTGCGACAAAAATGACCACGGTAACGGTGGGTCGTTGGGTTTCGAGCAAGTGGGTCAACATCAGCGGCGGTAAGATATCAGCGCAGGGGCGACCGCGACAAGCGTCCTCACGCAGCCCCTGCCAATCCTGTGGCCGCCGACCTGCGGACGGCGTTTGGGGGAGACGAGTGCGTGCAGCACAAACGCCTCGCACAGCGAGGCGGCTATGGACGTGGCGGCGAAATGATGAGCCAGGCCCAGCCAGCGAGGAAGCAGAGGCCGCCGATGGGCGTGATGGCGCCGAGCCAGCGGACATTCGTCAGCGCCAGCGCATAGAGACTGCCGCTGAAGAAGAGAATACCACCGGCGATCAAGAAATACGCGACCCGATTCCCGCCGCCGTGCAGCGTGAGAACGAGGAGCGCAAGCGCGTGCAGAAAATGATACAGAACGGCTTTGTTCCAGACGTCGAGCATCCCGTTGCTTTGCAGCGTAGCCTTTAGAGCATGGGCACCGAATGCGCCGAGACCGACCGCCACCAGGCAAAGAGCGGCTGCGATCCTGAAAAGGGTAATGGGCATGGCCTTAATCGCTCATCACGGTTTTTGCGATCGCTACCTCATTTGCCGCCGAAAAATTTGCGAAACGATTGAAAGATACGGGTTGGCAGTGTTCCAGCTTTTTGCCCGAGGTCCTGCAATTTTTCTGCGAACTGGGTCTGCGTGCCGCCGTGGATTTCACAGATGACTTGCGGGACCTTGTCGTCGGGGAGCGTGATTTCATACGCGGTCCCGGCCGCGTTGCATCCGGTCGTGGCCAGGTGATTTGAGATGGTGCAAACCGTGGCCCGCGCCATCGGCATCGTCGGCTGCAATTCATGCGCGGGATAACGCTGCGCGGCCTTCGCCATTACCTGGCTCCAGACCGGGAGTGCGAGAGCCGCGCCGTAGCCGCGTGGAATAATCGTCATTGGTTGGTCGAAGCCGACCCACACGCCGCAGGTCAGCGCATTGGTGTAGCCGACGAACCACGCGTCTTTGTAATCGTTCGTCGTTCCGGTTTTGCCGGCGGCTGGGAGTTTAAAGCCTAACGACTTCGCGCTGGCCGCGGTTCCAGTGGTCAGCACTTCCTCCATGAGTTGCGACGTCATCCAGGCCGCGCTGGGATCGAGCGCCGGGATGGTGACGTGGGCGGCGCGGTAAATCGGGTTGTGATCCTGGTCGTCAATCCGCTCGATGATATAGGCCTGTTTTCGGACGCCGGCATTTGGAAAAACCGTGTAAGCCGCCGTGAGATCTTTCAGGTTGGTCTCGAACGAACCGATGAAGATCGCCGGCCCGTGTGGAATGTTTTCTCCGAGGCCGACTGTCGTCGCAACCTTCTGCACCTCATCGATTCCCGCGATCTCGCCCACCCGTACGCTCATCGTGTTGCGGGAATGAATCAGTCCATAAGAGACCGGTTGAATGCCGCCATAGGTCCCGTCGGAATTTCCCGGCGCCCAATTTCCCGCGCCTTGGATTTCGCCCGGTTCGATCGGGCCGTCGCTGACGGCGGCGCCGGGCAGAAGTCCATGCGAGAAGGCGACCGCATAAACGAACGGCTTGAACGAGGAACCGACCTGCCGGTTTGCCGGCGCCAGGGCGCGATTGAATTTGCTCTGGGCGTAGTCGCGACCGCCGACCAGCGCCCGGATTCCGCCGCTCTCATTGTCGATCGCCACGAGGGCCCCTTCGAGGTACGGCATCGAGGAATCCTCTCCGTCCTCCGGCGGGTGGTAGCTCGCTTTCGTTGGGTGACGGAAGTTTGATTGACGCTCGATCTTGCTCAATTGCGTCTCGAGCGCCTGCGTGGCCGTCACCTGCACCGCGGGATCGAGCGTCGTGTAAATATAAAGCCCGCCGTTGTCGATTTGGTCGGGCGTGAGCAGCAAATTCAAATCACGCTGCACCGCATCCATCGCGTAGTTCTCCTGAATTTGCGGCAGCCGCTTCGGGTGTGACGTGACTTTTGTCAGCTTCGCTTGCTCCGCTTGTGCCGCGCTGATCTTCTTCAACTCCAGCATCCGATCGAGCACCGTGTTCCGTTGCAAGGCGGCGCCTTCCGGATTCTTCAGCGGAGAAAAACGATTCGGACTGCGAATCAAGCCGGCCAGGATGGCTGCTTCCGAAAGATTCAGCTTCGCGGCATCTTTTCCGAAGTAGGCGAGGGAGGCGGTTTCCACTCCGTAACAGCCGGAGCCAAAGTAAATCCGATTAACGTAGAGTTCGAGGATTTGTTGCTTGGTGAAGTCGCGCTCGATGCGCAGCGCCACCATCGCTTCCAGAAGTTTCCGGCTGAGGGTCCGGCCGCCGAGCGGAAGGCTGTTACGGGCAAGTTGCTGCGTGATGCTGCTCGCGCCTTCCTTGGTGGATCCGCTCAATACGTCTCTCACCAGCGCTCGCGCGATCCCGCGCCAATCGATCCCGCCATGCTCGAAGAACCGCGTGTCCTCGCGCGTCAATAGCGCATCGACAAAAAACGGCGAGACCTCGTTCAACGCTATCTTCAGCCGATTCGCGCCGGCCAGGCGGCTGTAGATTTTTCCATCCACGTCGAAGACCGTGTTGCGCTCCGGCATCGCGCCCACGGATTTCAGGTCGAACGTCTGGGCCCAGACGGCATAGAACATGAGGACGCTGGCGACGGCCGCGATGGGCAACGTGACCAGAGCCAGCTTCCAGCCGATGCGAAACTTGCGCCCGCCTTTTTTTGGCGAAGCGCGAGCAAGGAGCTTCATCGTTAAAAAAGTTAAGTCGTTAAGGGGTTAAATCGGTTCGACCGTTTCAACGCTTTACCGTTTCAACCTTTTAACTTAACCACGCTCAAAAGCGCATCCGCACCGCACTGTCATGCTGCTCGGTGGGGCAGGGGGCGTTGAGCGGCTCGCCGGCATCGGCCCCGCTCGGCTGCACCAGCTTGTTCTCAATCAGGTATTCCTCGACCTCTTCGCCGCTGATGTCCGCGAGCATTTTGTCGTTGATCTCGACGCAGGGCGAGAGCGGCTGGCCGCTCTTGGTCTCCATTTCCCAGCGAAAGGCCGGGTTCTGGATGATGTCTTTCTCGGTGTATTGAAGATGGTATTTGGCGAGCACGGCGCGGACGCCGGCGCTCCAGCCGCAGGTGGTTTTCAAATAGGCAGTAATCTTGGGCGTTTCCATGTCCGGCAAGGTAGCATGCCGCCCGGCCAAAATCCATTTCAACGGCGGGTTTGCGCAACTGCCCGGGCCGGTGCACGAATACCAATGAGCTTCACTTTGCCACTCCGCGAGCA
>JBEEHC010000172.1:0-7511 GCA_041167205.1 Verrucomicrobiota bacterium | reverse complement strand
ATTCCACAGCTTCGGGCCTATGTCGTTCGAAGTTCAGGCCAAAAGGCAGCCGTGACGACAGCGCCCGAAACTCGCGCTCCATGTCGGCACCGAGCTGCGGGTCTCTGGCCTTGGCCTGTGCAATCAGATCAGTGAGTCGAGACACGGAAGTCGAAGTTCATTGAAAGAGAAACGAACAAGCTAGTAGGCGCGATCCACACGCTTCGATGGACGCGCCCGACGCGTCGCCTGTCTCCTCTTCGTATATTGGCCCAATTGAAATGCGACTGTTGAAAGCGTCACGCCCGCTTTCTTCGCCTCGATGATGCCGACTGGTTTGCGATCAATGAGCAAAAGATAATCGCAGCGGCCTTCTTTCAGTCGCACTTCACGGATTGCGATGCCTCGGCCAGCGGAGAGGTCGAGCTTTTTGTAGTCTTGAATAAGCCAGCCGCACTGCTGAAGCAGTGCGTCGATATTCTGCCGCGCAATTTCTTCAGGGGTAGGCATGACGGGGACGCGTGGTTTTAACCGGTGAACGGCGAATTCTCCAGAGGAATCGGATCGGGACGCCGAAATGGCGAACTCCGAGTGACCAATGACGAATGGGTGGCACGGATTTAGCAGCATGGGCGGGTATGATGTTCCCCAATAAAAGCAGAAAGCAGCCGGTACTGAAGGTGCGACGCACCGCAGGACAATCCATCCGAGATGAAAAAGAACGTCTCTTGGAGAATCGGTTGATGCCTTATGTCTTTGGACCCGGCTTTCTCTGGCTGATCTTCGCAGTTGAAGCGATTCACTCTTGGTCCCACGAACCGCCGCAACCACGCGTCTGGTTGTGTCTCGCTATCGCGGTAACGGGGTTTGCGTGGATCGGCTACCGCCGCTTGGATCCCCAGTTCCGGAATCTGAACCGCGGCGAGCGCGGTGAATTGCGCGTTGCTGAAATCCTCGACGACCTGCGCAGCTCAGGATACCGGGCCTTTCATGATTTGGTCGGGGAAGGGTACAATATCGATCACGTTGTGGTCGGACCGGCGGGCGTTTTTGCGATCGAGACGAAATTCCGCAGCGGTTACGGCGAAATCGAATTCCGGAACGGCGAAGGCCTCTTCGTCAGCGGTCGCAAAGAGGAAAACGATCCTTTGTTGCAAGCGCGTCGGAACGCCAGAGACGTCAATCGCATCATCAAAGAGAATTGTCAGATCGATCGATGGGTGAAGCCGCTCGTCGTCTTCGTGGGTGACTGGAAAATCAAGAACAAATGGCGTGACACTGATGCTCGCGTGCTTTCAACCGATCAGATCGCTAATTATCTCGATCGGCAGCAGCCGGAATTAGTTCGCCGCGAAATCGAACTGATCTGCTCGCATCTCGAGCGCTCGGTGAAAAGCTGACGAGGAAGTGCGAACACCGAATGGCGAATGACGAGCGGCAGTGGCGAACTCCGAAAGCCTTTGCGGGCGAGTTATTGCCTCTAATTCTCTTTATGTTTCCCGTCTTTCCGCGACTTTTTTACCGGAGCCTCTGGCGTAGGAGTTGGAGTGGCTGGTGGCGGCGTTTGAAGCTGCAGCCTAATTTGTCGAATTTCGTTCTCAATGCCCGTAGCTGCGGAGTCCAGGCTCCGGTGGGATTCAATTTCCTTCCGCAACATTTCAGTTTGTTGGCAAAGGGATTCGAGCTTTTGCTCGGTACGCGGCTCTTTGTTTGGACCACTTAGGAAAAATCCCACGGCAATGAGGATAAGGGCACCCGCCAGGGAAATAGCCTGGCTGTTAAATTCTTTTTTACCCTCATTTAGATCCCAATTGGCGTTGAATCCCGCGTTGCGGGCTTTGGTAATGCCTTTACCCCCTTTCACTATGCTCGCAAAAATAAGGAGGCCGGCCGCACCCATGACTAAAAAGAAATAGAATGGAACTACGCGGGCACCCAAGGCATACGAAACGTATGCACATCCTACCGCCAGCGTAGCCATCGCAGCCGCGATCAGTTGGCCGCTCAATGTGATGGAAAAGCCGACGGCTGCGCGTTGATCCTCAACTGCCATAGTCTAACCCCAAAGCTCGAACTCTGTGATACGAAGCTTTTGCCAGGCCTCCGCCAAGGCGCTTACGATAGTATGACCCGAGATCTCGTGCTGATCGGTCAGATCGGAACGGTGACGCGCACTTTCAAGAATTGTGCGTATATCCGCGCTGAGAATGTCTCTTAATGTGTCACGCGACGGCATTTTAGCGGCGAACGACAGTGGTAGCACAACCATGTGATGGACATTTACCAGGAGGAATAAATGAGCGTCAGGTCGCAGGCGGCCCTCCAATTTGGCTTCACGTATCGCAGACTCCAATGCGTCGCTCACGATCGTCATGTCCCTACCTCGCCCGCGCACGGACATCGGGGGAAACGGAAACGGATACCGTTGGTAAATCCTATAGAGATCCGCCAGGTCGCGGTACGCCTCGTAAAACTCAGGTTTCATATTCTGGGAGGTTCACTTCGCAAAACTATTTCTCGGAAATGTCCCAGTGGGCAAGAAAAAAACATTAGCGAGCATGCCGGATCAAACTTCTGGGGCTGCCTTGAATATCCGCGCTGCCGCGGCACGCGAGCGATCTAGGGAAGAATGCGCGGCAGGCGATGCGCCTGCCCTACAAACCGGAAAAGAACCTCGGCGGTCATAGACGCGCCGCTACAGAAGACGGCGCGTGGTGACTGTGACGGTGAAACGCTTGCCGTCCCGAGAAACTTCGATCCGGCGGCGGTCGCCGGGTTTGCTGAAGTTTCCGGCGACTTGCTCGACAGACATCTTGCTCGTGGCCTGACCGTCGATGGCGGTGATCTCGTCACCAGGCTGGAGCCCTGCTTCGGAAGCGGGTGAGTCCGGCATGACGGATTTGATCTGGAATTGGTTGAACTGTTCGCCCGCGGCAACGATCTGGACGCCGAGGAAGTCGTTGTACTCCGAGGGCCTGCTCAGTCCGCTATTCGGGATGAGTAAGAGCTGCTTGCGCGAGTAGTCGACGATTACCTTGAAGCGGTTCAACGCTTCGCCGCCGAGGACCCCCGCGACATCGGCGCTGCCACCGTCGCCACTCGTGGTGGCGCTGGTCACGGGGCGCGAAAGCCGAAATGGGCCAAGGGTCGCGGCGGCGAGCCTGGTGCGGTAGCCTTTGGTCTCACCGCCTATGGCCAAACCGAAGAGTGGCCGCTTCGGCGCATCCGCCGAGACCAATCGATGCCCATCAAGGAAAGCGCCCTTCAGTCCCAGGGATTCGAAACTGCCGGTATCGATTTCGACGAAGGTCTTGACCGATTCGCCGGTGGCACTTTCGAGCGTGATTTCGACCAGCGGGCTCTTGCCGCGGAACGTGATGGGAATCATCACTGCTTTCGGCGGGGCGAGATAGGTGTCGGGCGCGAACAGCCGCACGCGCTGCGCCGCGTAATCGAACTCGACCACGAACTGCGAGAAGAAGCCGTATCCGAGAATGCCATCCAGCGATTGACCGATATAGGGCTGAAGCGGATCGAGCGGCGCCGAGACCATGGCGAGATTCTGAACCGGGGCCGAGCCGATTTTCAGTTGCACGTTTTCGACCTGTCCCATTTCGATGGCGCCGCCCGGTTGTTCGATCACTTCCGGATTGAGGACGTGTAGTTTGAGCTCCCGCGCGATGCGGGCGTTGACAATGTCGTCATCGGCTCCGGTATCCAGCATAAAGGCCAGCGGTCTGGAGCCGCCAATGGTGACAGGCGCGAAAGTCACGCGACCGAGAAGCAGCTTTAACGGGAGTTCAGCAACAGGAACGGGCGCGCTGGCGGGAGCTTTCGCGGGAGTCTGGGCAATCCCAAGCGTTGCGATCAGCAGGAGTAAACCTGCCGCCAGCATTGAGGTGCGGGTGAAGCTGACGTCTCCGGTCGATCGGGTCAGAAGTGAAGATTTTGATCTCATATGCAGCGAGGGTAAGGCCGCGCCCGGCGGCTGTATTGGACGCCGACTCGAATTGGACGGTATTAGCGGCCCGTGATCCGGGAACGGTACTTCCCCGGCGCCATCCCGGTAAACCGCTGAAAGGTACGATTGAAATGACTTTGATCGCAAAATCCGGCTTCGACTGCGATAGTCGCGAGCGAACGTTTGGCCAGGGCGAGCTGCTCTGAGGCCCACCGCATTCGGAGCTCGCGCACAAATTCGCCGATCGTCCGGCCGTAGCAGCCGTGGAACGCTCGGCACAGATGGACAGGATGAACGCCGACACACTTCGCAATCTCAATAATGGAGAGCCGCTCCTGGAACCGCGCGCACAATAATTCGCGGCATTGCCGGGCCGAATCCGGCAGGGTGTCAGCAGCACTGCCGTTTTGCTGGCGAAGACATTCCCCGAGCAGTTCAAGCACCAACCCCTGAATAACAAGCTCCGCGGCGGCATCACGCCGGCGGAACTCACGATAGATTCGCGTAAGAGCGAAAACGCTGGGTCCGCCTTCGTGAACAGCGGAGATCAATCGCAATTTTTGGAAGAGCGATGATGAAGCACTAGCGAGTTCGAGGTTGAAGCAACGGACTGGCTGTCCATCGAATCGGTTCCGGTGTTGGTCTCCAGCCGGATGCACTACCAGGGAACCGGGATGGCAGTGATATCTCCGCCGACCGGATACTTCCTGATACTCTCCGGCCAGCACCAGGCAAAAGTAAGCATTGGCATGTTCGTGCGTACTCAAGTGGGATCCCGGGCTATAGGTCGATTCAGCGAGCGTTGCCCCTTCGACGGTCCGCGTTCTCAAGATCTCACCGTGAATTTGGGACGAGGACATCGGGAAAATTACGGAATGGTTTTACAGACTACGGAGCGGCCAAGTCACCGACCCATTCACTGGAGCGCTGCGCCTGAACGCTCCAAGGAAGCCCCGCTCGCGATGCCTTCATGTGATCAACGGATTGGATGCGGTAAACAGGGCCATTGGATTCAAATAGTCTGAAAGGGCCGGGCTGCGACTGCGTTCATTAGGCTGAAGGCACTGAAGGCAAAGCCTCTCGGCAGGCGATGCGCCTGCTCTACAAACGGAAGAACCTCGGCGGTCATCCCGAAGAAAAGGATTGCCTCAAGCAGGGCTTCGCTGAGGTCGAGACAATTGCCGGGAGAGATAACAGCTCCGACGACGAACGGATTTTTCACCTTACTCGTTCCGGGGATGGGGCGATCTCGCAAAAACTCCGCCCACTTCAACGCGCGGACGGGACTGTTTTCCTCCTTCGCGGTGCTCCGGCGGGCGGGCAAGATGGAGAAGACCGATTGGGCAGGCTGGCACGAATTATAGCCGTTAAGGCGATCGACGCTGCAGGCAGAGGGGGCCGCCTGCATCGCTGTGCACCCTGCCCGTATCGCTACGCGAAAGCGTTGCGGGCGTGGAAGCATTGCGGAGAGGCAAAAACGCCCGGCGTTGAATAGATCGCCGCCGTCAAACGACCAAGACAGAGACCAATATGAAAAAATTCACCAACTTACTGATAGTCGCTTCGCTGGCGCTGGCTGGAGCCGTAATGGCCCAACAGCCAATGCCGGAAGAATCACCAAGCAAAAAAGCACCCGACAAAAAACCGCCGGCGGAAATGAAACCTCGAGCGCCGCATGCGCCGAAGGCTGAAGCGCCGGCTGTGAAAGAACCCGTCGTGAAAGAACCGGCTGCGAAAGAGCCGGCCGTGAAAGAACCGGCCGTGAAAGAACCGGCCGTGAAGGAGCCAGCAACGAAGGAACTGCCGGCCGCGCCAAAGCCGGACAAGAAGGCACCCTCTTCTCGCAAGCCTGCGCCCGCCGCCACCGCTCCGGAGATGAAGACGGAGAAACCGGCCGCGACTGCGCCGTCTGCCGACAAGAAGCAGCAGTCGGCCGAGAGCAAAAAAGACAAGAAGGCGCCTGCTCCCAACTCGAACACAGCAATGACTCCCGCAGCAACTCAGGCCGCCTCCATCCCCGCAACAGCCAAGCCGATCGTCACCCCGGCGGCACCAGCAGCCAGCACCGCCCCGGCAGTGACGGCACCGGCAAGCGCGGCTCCGTCGATTTCGCAAACCAGCCCGACAAAGCCGGTTAATCCTGCCGCCGCAGCGAAGAAGCCGGATGTCCAGAAGGTGGAGCAGATTAAACAGGAGCACGCGAACTTTCATGCGCAGCCGAGACCGGACAGGGTTCCAGCGGTCACGTTTAGCGCGAACTTTCGGATCCAGGGAAGCGATCGGTGGCAGGGGCCGCAATACGAAGTATATCGTTCCTACCATCCGGAGCGGCACGATCGGGGTTGGTATCACTCGCGCTACCAGCGGGTGGAGCTGATCAGTGGCGGGTACTACTACTGGAATAGCGGCTACTGGTATCCGGCGTGGGGCTACAGTCCTACCGAGGAGTATTATGCTTACGATGCCCCGATCTATGTCGGTCAACACGCGGAGCCACCAGACAAGGTGATCGCGAACGTGCAGGCCGTGCTCCAGGAGATGGGCTACTACAAGGGTGAGGTGGATGGATTGCTCGGGCCGTTGACCCGGGAAGCGCTCACCGGTTATCAGGCCGACCAGGGGCTCGTCGCGACAGCGGTGATCGACGAACCGACGCTCAACTCGCTCGGGATGGGATAAGGTAAGCTAAACGATCGACGAGAAGCCGCCGGGGCGCACCAATGCCTCGGCGGCTTTTCTTTTTTGGGCGGGAGGCTGTGCGTCGATATTCGTCACGGATAGGCTTGGGAGAGGCAATGATGAATGACGAATGGCGAATGACGAACGTTAGCGGAGCGGTCTCGATTCGGTGCTGCCCGAGCTGTGTTTGCCGGCAAACAGGACGACGGCATACGCGACAGCCGCGGCAAAACCTCCAAGCGATACGGCAACCAGCGCCGCGAGCGCGGCGTAGCCCAGCAATGTCAGTATGAGCTCCATGGAGGGAAACCGACAGGTCGATGCCGCATGCAATTAACAACACCGCGCGTTCGCCAAAGTTGCGGCGATGAAATTGCGGAATGTCGGCGGTGAGATACTCGAGTCCGCTCAGGACAGGCTCAACCAGTGTCGGCGGTCATAGACCGCCGCTACAGAAAACGAAACGCCGGCCCGAAGGCCGGCGTTCCAGATTTCTGTATGGGTGCCTGATTATCGGTCGTCGCGACGATCGTCCCGGCGATCCTCACGGCGGTCCCGGCGATCATCCCATCTTTCGTCGTGATGGCGGCGCCAGTTGCGGCGATGTTCCCCGCGGATGTAATGGCCGTGAACCCATTGGTGGCGGTAGCGGGACCAATGACCCGGGACCCAAGTCATTTCCCAGTCACCCTCCCAATAGCGCGGGCCATGCCTGTAATAGGGACGGTCCCCTATCTCAATACTGAAGCTTTGCGCCCGAGCGGCGACCGGCAGAAGAATACTGGCCCCAATCGTGGCCACGAGTAGAAGTTTTTTCGTAGTCATGCCTCTGATTCGGAGGAGATGGGCAAGATGCGTCCTTCGCGAGATTAGAATTATTATGAATCCGTGG
>JBEEHC010000171.1:0-11149 GCA_041167205.1 Verrucomicrobiota bacterium | reverse complement strand
TCGACGTTCCCGACCACCAGGTACGATCGATGGCTGCTATACCCTGGGCCGCTGAAGCTATCGAAACGATCTATCCCGCCCACGCTTGCACATGGGTAATCGGGGTCAGGAAAAGACGGATGCGGAGCAACAATGCTCCATCTGTAGCCACCGGCGTTGCCATTGCCGTACGGTTGGAGCAGCTCCGGCGAGTAATACCCCATGGCGTAGGCGCCATCGGCCGTGGCCAATACCTTGACAGTATCGTCCTCTCCGTGCAGCAATCGTATCTTCCTGTAATCTTTCGAAACGATGTCGTACGTCCGCACCGACGAGAATTCATACGGCATCACCGCAATCACAGTCTGCACTTCAGCTTTCTGGATCGGCTCGGGAATCCAGACCCGAGTCGAATACTCGATGACATTCGAAATTCCGGCGAATCCGATCGAAACTGTTTTGCTCACCTGATAGTCGGAAAGCGGTCCGGTGTAGGCGGGACATGGCAGCCAAATGCTAGGGTCGCCGCACAGGTCTCCGGCTCCCGGCCTCGGTTCGCGCGTCGGCAGGTACCAGCACATTTGCGCCGTGGTATCCAACCTGTTTCCACTCGCGGTCAGGGATAGCAGATGGGCGGAGCTAGCCGGTCCTTGTCCATCGGCCTTATTGCCCGCTTCGTACGCGTTATAGCATTCGAATCGATTGAAGGCGGACAGGGCAGTCTGGAACTGACGCCCGTGATCCCAGATGTTCACGAACTCTTTGTTCCCCCAGCGTAGGGAAGCTATGGCGCCGGCGAATTGATTCGTTGTCCTGACGGTTAACGGTTGCCCGAGAACCGAACCAGTGATGCTGGAATCGCCACTGACTTGCGCATGAATAGCCACCACTCCACAGACCAAAGCGCCTATGACCCCAGTGATTGCGCCAGCTCGCTGAATGGATCGCATGCGGCGTTAGTTAATCTGGTACGCCTCGACCAAGGCGACACCTACGGTGTTGTTCTTGCCCCGCACGATAGCTGTGTAAGCACCGGGAGTGAGCTGATGAAGGATGGCAGCTTCACGCGGATCAGGTGGCGGGATGGTTGTCGCCTGAATTTCAGCGGCCTGGGTATCTTGCCAATTGTCATTGCTTGCTATGAGGCTCCCCTGGCCGTCGTGCAGCTCTAGCGTGGTGTCTTGCAGCGCGTTCGGAACGCCAGGCACGCTTGGGCCGAGGGCGCGGAAGAGAACCCTGGTCGACCCGTTTCCAATGACAATGGTGCCGCCAATCAGAACGTTGTTGCCTCGATCAACGAATCCGCGCGTGGCGATGTTTGCCAGCTTCGAGTCCACCGTAAGGTCAAGATCGTAGACTTCGGCTAATCCCACGCCCGTTATTCCGCCTTTGCCGGCAAGGATAACGGTGTAAGCGCCCGGATTCAGGCTTTTCACTATGGCAGAATCATAGTCGTTGCTCGGCTGAATGGTTGTCGCTTGTAATTCGTCCTGTTGCGTATCTCTCCAGTTATCGTTTGCCGCCACAATTGCACCGGACGAGTCATGCAATTCCAGCGTTGGGTCGGTTAGATTCTCGCTTACGGGCAATAGTGGACCCAGCCCGCGGAGTAGGACTCTCTTCGGCTGCGAACCGGTCACGATGAAACCTGCGATCAGCACGTTGTCACCGGTGCCGACGGCGAGTCGCGTAGAGATGTTAGCGAGGCGGACCGGCGGTGCGCTTTGCGCTAGAACACCCGGCACGAAGGCCCCCAGCACGCCGAATAACAACACGACAATGCGAGTGATTTGGCACGAATGAAACACTGGCGAGTTTTGCGAATTGGCAGAATCAAGTCCAGCTAAATTTCACGTAATGATCGGAAGTGCGATATGCCCTTTCGTATAACTCTTGCCCAAGTGACGTTCGGAATCAGGGTCTCTCTCGACGGCGCGAGCAATCATTGTTACGCTCGCATCCGTGCCTGACGAAGACGATCATTTCCGGGATTTGAACAGGAAGCTGGATGACCTTCGGGCATCGCTGATTGAATTGCGCCAACTGCTCTCGGCACACAGCTTTCGCGAACCATCGCTGCCCGCCGCACTCGAGTCGGCGAACAAGCAGCTCCACTCGATCAAGACTTCGGTTCGCCTTCTTGAAACCGAAACCGCGACGCTGCAAACGCGCCTCGAACGCGCCGTGCGCGAAACGTGGGAGCAAAAAGCCAAGCGCGCTGAAGCAACGGCGCGCCTGAAGAGCCGCGAGCGTTTGCTCGAGCAAATTCAGCGCTCGGCGGCGTGGAAAGCGGTCAAGCCACTTTGGAAGCTGTTCAATCGCTCTCGACCATCAGAGCAACCGCCAGCGGACGCCGATCTCACCTTCGCCCTCGATCTGCCAGCCCAATGGAAGACGAACCGCGAAATCCTGCTCATAAAAGGCTGGTGCTTTTCTCTCACTGGAAAACAAATCGTGGGGGTGCGGGCCAAGATCGGAAGCAAAGGACGCCTGGCGCGTTACGGCCTGGAACGGCCGGACCTAACCCGTTCGTTTCGCGATTTTCCGCTGGCCCGTCACAGCGGTTTCACGGTAGAAATTCGCGTTCCTCCTGGAAAGTCCTCCGTCCGCCTCGAAGCGATTGAACAAGGATCGGACTGGCAGCCGTTTTTCGAGCACCAGTTGGAACGAGAAAAAGGGACAGGTCCCGATGAGGAATCGCAGACCGACGTGTGGGCGCGGGAAAACCCGGCACGAGAGCAAATCCCAAGATTGGGGTGTCTTACTGCTGACAAAGCTTTCGAGCGTCTGGCGCCCATCTTCCAACGACACGCCCGGCAGGTCGCGCCGCACGAGAAACCGCTCTTCAGTCTCATCACCCCGACTCACAACACGAAGCCGGAATGGCTGGCCGAGGCTGCGCTCAGTCTTCTCAACCAATCGTTCGCCAATTGGGAGTGGTGCCTCGTCGACGATGGCTCGCAGAACCCGCAGACAAAGAAGATGCTCGAACACTTGAGTCGCGTGAGCCCGCGCGTGCGGGTCGAGTTAGCCACCAATGGAGGCATCAGCGCGGCGACCAACCAGGCGCTCGATCTCGCGCGAGGCGATTACGTTGGTTTCATGGACCACGACGATCTGCTTCATTGGTCGGCGCTTGAATCGATGGCTGAGAAAATACGTGAAGGCTACGACGTTGTTTATTCGGACGAGGACAAGCTTGATGACGCGACCGGTGAGTTGGTGGAGCCCTTTTTCAAACCGGCCTGGTCGCCGGAATATTTCCGAGGCGCGATGTATGTCGGTCATCTTCTCTGCGTGCGGCGTGAGATTGCCAGGAAGACGCGATTCGATTCTGTGTTCGACGGTGTTCAGGATTTCGAGTTGATGCTGCGGGTCAGCGAAACAGGAGCGAGCATCGGCCACATCCCGCGCGTGCTTTATCACTGGCGCAAGACACCCGGCAGCATCGCCGAAGCGAGCGACGCAAAGCCGCAACTCGGGGCGCTCCAGCAAACCGCGGTGAACGCTCACCTGGCCCGCCTGAAGCTTCCCGCGCTAGCTGAGCAATCGGACCTTCCGCACCGGCTGAAGATCATGCCCGTCTCGCGGACTGATCTCCCACCGGTGAGCATTATTATCCCGACGAAAGACGCGCCGGATATGCTTGGTCGTTGTTTAAAGAGTGTCGCGGAGAGAACGTCGTATCCAGAGTTTGAAGTGATTCTGATGGACAACGAAACGACGGACGAACGTGCCCTCCAGTTCATGAATCAATATCCAGCGCGACGCATTCCATCCCCCAATCCATTCAATTTTTCCCGCGCAAACAATCAAGGCGCCATGGCGGCCACGGGTGACTTTCTGGTCTTCCTAAACAACGACACCGAAATCATTACCGAAGACTGGCTGCAGCATCTGATCTACCACGCGGAACAACCCGATGTGGGAGCGGCCGGCGCGTTGCTCGTCTATGAAGACCGCACGGTCCAACACGCCGGCGTCGCTCTGGGAATGCGAGGCACAGCCGATCACACCATGCGCGGGTTTCCGGTCGGCGTGGACGGTTACGCCGGTAGTCTGGCCTGCGCTCGCGAAGTCTCGGCCGTGACCGGTGCGTGCCTGATGATTCGCAAGTCGCTCTTCCAGGAAATCGGCGGCTTCAACGAGCATTTTTTTACGGCCTATCAGGACGTGGATCTTTGTCTACGCCTGCGCGAACGCGGGTTGCGTTTGATCTGCACGCCCCAGGCTCTGGTCGTTCACCATGAGTCCGTTTCGCGTCAGAGTTATTACGACATGATCGATCGAACGCTCCTTCTGGATCAATGGGAGAGGGTGATTGAGCGCGGCGATCCTTATTACAATCCAAATCTCAACCTCGAACGCGGCGATTACAGCCGCCGCTCCAAGTGAGCAACATCCTCTTTGTTCTCTACCACGACTTCAGCGCGAACAGCGCTGTCCATGTGCACAATTTTGCGCACGAACTCGCCGGCTCCGGCCACAGCGTGGCGGTCGCGATACCAAACGGCGATGACACCGGCTCGGCCCTGGGTGAGCAACACTACTCTGTGCTCTTCTATCACGATGTGGACGGAAACTGGGCGCGCGTTTTCTCCAATGGCCTGTCCCCTGATATCCTTCACGCCTGGACGCCACGTGAGAACGTCCGGCTCTTCTGCGAAAAGGTCCGCACGCTGTGCTCACCCTCGCTTTTCATTCATCTCGAGGACAACGAAGAGCTGATCCTCGAAGCCAATCTGGGAGCGTCCTTCGAGGAAATCGCACGCTCGAGGAGCATGAAAGTGCCGGGGAATTTGGCGCATCCTCACAACTATCGCCGCTTTATCGCTGAGGCCGATGGCGTGACCATGATCATGGATCGCCTGGAAAAATTTGTGCCGCCTGCTCTTCCCAAGCTCATTCTCTGGCCGGGAGCGGACAGGCAGCTTTTCTTCGCGCGGGAAAAGGACGAAACTTTTCTCGCCAGCCTGGGGGTGCCGCCGGGAAATATTGTTCTGTGCTACACGGGCAACGTCCACTCTGCCAATGCGAGGGAAATCCGCAGTCTTTATCTCGCGGCCGCAATCCTCTCCCGCGAAGGAATTCCCACTACTCTTGTGCGCGCGGGGAAGGATTATTGTCCCTTCCTCGGTCCGGATGAAAAATGGGCGCGCGAAGTTTCGGTCGATCTTGGCTACGTGAAACATGTCGACGTTCCACGCGTGCTCGGCCTCGCGGATTTTCTCGTCCAGCCCGGCACCGACGATGCTTTCAACGAGTATCGGCTTCCGGCCAAGCTGCCGGAGTTTTTCGCCATGGGACGCCCCGTGCTTTTGCCACGGACAAATGTGGGACGCTTCGTTCGCCACGGGCAAGAGGCATGGGTCCTGCCGAAGATGGATGCGCTGGGGATCGTCGATACGGTCAGGATGCTTCGAGCCGACGAAGAGTTAATGTCGCGGCTTTCCGCGGGCGCCCTCGCGTTTTGCCAGGAGCACTTTAGTTGGAACAGAAATGCTGCAGCGCTTGAAACATTCTACGAGCAAATCCGCGTCACACAGCCAGAACCAACGCATGTCCCCTCCCCGATCGTTTCTTGATCACCCAGCCAAAGCCGCCGAGATCGTGGCCCGATTCTCGACGCCACGGCAAACTTCGGAGACGAGCTACGCCACGGTACGCGATTATTGTGAAAGCCTGGATCAACTGCCTCAGATCACCGGCTTGGACGGCGATCTAAAAAATGTGCAACGGCCCTGGGCGGTGAAAGCCCTTCTCCGGACCGTGCCACCTCCCGCCCGTCTGCTGTATATCGGCGGCGTCGAGCCCATTGTCAGTGGCTTCTTGAACGAGCTTGGTTATGACGTCACGCTCGTCGATCCCTACGATGGCTTTGGAAACGGCCCGACGGAGTACGAAAAATACGTCAACTGTTTTCCGGGCGTGAAAATCGTCCGCGGGTATTTCCAACCCGATATGCAAGCCTTCGCTCCGGGCTCGTTCGATGCGATTTTTTCGGTCTCGGTTCTGGAGCATCTTCCACAGGACGCCGCGGCGAATTGCTTCCGGGCTATTGGTGAATCTCTCGCGTCCGGTGGCGCGTCCATTCATTGTTTCGATTTCGTCCTGCAAGGCATTGCCCAGGAATACGACCTTACGACTGCCCGCAACATTCTGAGTTACCAGGCCCAACTGGAAAATCGGCCAGCTGAAATTGGCTTCGACGAGTTGCTCGAACGCCTCAAAGGCGACGTCGAGACTTTTTTCCTCTCGCCACAGGGTCATCATCATTGGCGCGGAGGCCTTCCTTACGAGAAATTTCCTTTTCGGAGGGTCGTTTCCCTGCAAACGATCGCGTTTCGTCCTAGATCCTGAAAACGGCCTCGGCTCGAGAAGCGTGCAAGCTTGACAGTCTTAGGCCGAATTCTAATTTCAGCTATCCACCGGCCAAGGGGCTGGATTTTGCCAAGCCTGTGACCGCGTCTCCTTCATTTTATCGCTCATCGGTCGGCAAAAAAATGATTGTGGCGGTGACCGGTATCGTTCTGATCGTGTTTGTTGTCGGACATCTCCTCGGGAATCTGCAAATTTTTCTAGGACCGGACTGGGTGAACAGCTACGCGGAACATTTGCGGGCTCTCGGTCCCCTGCTCTGGGCCATTCGGATCTTTCTCCTCGTTAACGTGCTCCTGCACATTCTCTACACGATCAGCCTGGCGATCGAGAATCGCCGCGCGCGTCCGGTGCATTACAAGAAAAAAGACAATGTGAAAGCCACCTTTGCTTCACGTCACATGGTCGTAAGCGGCCTGATCGTTCTCGCCTTTATTCTCTACCACCTCGCCCATTTCACCGTCCGGGTCACCGATCCACGGTTCTTGTTGCTCAAGGCCGATCCGCTCAATCGATACGACGTCTATTCCATGATGGTCTACGGTTTTCAGAATATTTTCGTCTCGGCTTTTTATGTGCTCGGAATGTTCCTGCTCGCGCTGCATCTCAGCCACGGAACATCGAGTTTTTTCCAGTCGCTCGGCTTGAATGACGAGAAGCTGGCCCCCCGCCTTGCCACCGCCGGCCGGATTTTCGCGTGGCTGATCTTCGCCGGTTACACCTCCATCCCGGTTGCCGTTTTGCTGCATCTGGTGAAGCCAGCCCAACAGTTATGATCGGCAGCCTGGACTCGAAGATTCCCTCGGGCCCGCTCGCGGAAAAGTGGGCGACGCACAAGGATCACACGCGCCTGGTCAGTCCGAACAATCGCCGGAAATTTGAGATCATCGTGGTGGGGAGCGGCCTGGCGGGCGGATCGGCCGCAGCCACGCTGGGTGAGCTCGGCTACCACGTGAAATGCTTTTGTTATCAAGACAGCCCGCGCCGCGCTCACAGCATCGCCGCCCAGGGCGGAATCAATGCCGCAAAAAATTACCAAAACGATGGCGACAGTGTTTTCCGTCTCTTTTACGACACGATCAAGGGCGGCGATTTTCGCTCCCGGGAAGCGAACGTTTATCGTCTCGCGGAAGTCAGCAATCTGATCATCGATCACTGCGTCGAACAGGGGGTGCCGTTCGCGCGGGAATACGGCGGGTTACTGGCCAACCGATCATTTGGCGGAGCGCAAGTCTCGCGCACGTTCTATGCGCGAGGGCAGACTGGGCAGCAGCTTCTCCTCGGCGCCTATCAGGCTCTCTGTCGCCAGATCGCGGCGGGCAACGTCGAGATGTTTCCGCAAACCGAGATGCTCGATCTCGTTCTGGTCGACGGGCACGCCAAGGGGATCGTCACGCGGAGTCTGGTTTCCGGGAAAATCGAATCACACTCGGGCGACGCGGTCGTCCTGGCGACCGGCGGATACGGAAATGTCTTCTATCTTTCGACCAACGCACGCGGTTGCAACGTCACGGCGACCTATCGCGCCTACAAAAAAGGTGCGCTCTTCGCCAACCCTTGTTTTACCCAGATCCATCCGACCTGCATCCCGGTGAGCGGAGAGAACCAGTCAAAGTTAACTTTGATGTCGGAGTCGCTTCGGAACGATGGACGCGTCTGGGTTCCAAAAAAACCGGGCGATAAGCGTCCGCCCAGTCAGATTCCGGAAGAAGAGCGCGATTATTATCTCGAGCGAAAGTATCCGAGTTTCGGAAACCTCGCCCCGCGCGACATTTCTTCGCGGGCCGCCAAAGAGGTTTGCGATGAAGGCCGCGGCGTCGGCGAGAGCGGGCGCGGCGTGTACCTGGATTTTGCCGACGCGATCGCTCGGGTCGGAGAAAAAACGATCCGCGAACGCTACGGAAATCTCTTTCATATTTACGAGAAAATCACGGGTGAAAACGCCTACGAACGTCCGATGCGGATCTATCCGGCGGTCCACTACACGATGGGCGGTTTGTGGGTGGACTACAATTTGATGAGCAACATCCCCGGACTGCACGTCATCGGGGAAGCGAATTTTTCCGATCACGGCGCCAACCGGCTGGGCGCGAGCGCGCTCATGCAAGGCCTGGCCGACGGCTATTTCGTGCTGCCCTATACACTGCCCGCGTATCTCGCCGGGCAGATCGGCAAACGGCCCGCGCCTAACCATCCGGAATTTCGGAAAGCGGAAAGCGAAGTCCGCGCGCGAACCGAAAAACTGCTCGCAATCAATGGGAAACGTTCGGTGGATTCATTTCATCGCGAGCTGGGTCTCCTTCTTTGGGACAAATGCGGAATGGCGCGAAACGCCGCCGGCTTGAACGAAGCCCTCGCTCGAATTCCCAAGCTGCGAGAGGAGTTTTGGCGCGACGTCCGAGTCCCGGGTGACGGTGAAGAGTTCAATCAATCGCTGGAGAGAGCAGGACGCGTCGCCGATTTTCTCGAATTTGGCGAATTGATGTGCACCGACGCACTCACCCGCGACGAATCGTGCGGCGGCCATTTCCGCGAGGAACATCAGACGCCTGATGGAGAAGCATTACGCGACGACGAAACTTTCGCGGATGTCTTCGCCTGGGAATATCAGGGCAACGGTTCTGTCGGTCCGCCGAAATTGCATCGCGAGCCGCTTGTTTTCGAAACCGTCGAGCTAACGCAGAGGAGCTATAAATAAGTTGAGAGTGGATAGTTGAGAGTTGAGAGCCCCCGGAGAACAAATCATGTTTAATTTTGAAAAGCTGGATGTTTGGCAAAAGGCGATTGAATTTGCAGACCTCGTTTACAGTTCCACTCGAAAGTTCCCTGATGAAGAACGGTTTGGATTGACCAATCAAATGCGTCGCGCCGCGGTATCTCTGTCGTCGAATATTGCTGAGGGCTGCTCACGAATCTCGAAAAACGATTTCGCCCGGTTCTTGGAGATCGCCACGGGCTCTGCCTTTGAGGTCATCTCCCAGGCATTTATCGGTCGGCGGCAGGGATTTCTCGGTGACGAAGCATTTCGTGCGATTTACGACGCCGCGGACGAACAAAGCCGAATGCTGAGCGGGCTGCGGAAATCTCTGATTACAAAATAGTTTCTGCAATGCAGGCTTCCGCCAAACTCTCAACTCTCAACTCTCAACTATGAACTTTCGTCTGAGAGTCTGGCGGCAGAAAGGTCCCAAGGCGAAGGGCAAGCTCGTCCAGTACGAAGCGACCGGCGTTTCACCGAATACGTCGTTTCTCGAAATGCTCGACGTTGTCAACGAGGGCCTGGTGGCTCGTGGCGAAGAGCCGATTGCGTTCGATTCGGATTGTCGCGAAGGCATCTGCGGCGCCTGCTCGCTTACGATCAATGGCGAAGCGCATGGCCCCGATCATCCGGGCGCCGCCTGCGAAGTCTACATGCGGAGATTCAAGGATGGCGCCACGATCGTGGTGGAGCCTTTCCGAGCGAAACCATTCCCATTGATAAAAGATCTGGTCGTCGATCGAAGCGCGCTCGACCGGATTGTCCAGGCCGGTGGTTTCGTCACCGCGCGGGCCGGTTCCGCAGCCGACGCAAATTCAACCCCGATCCCGAAACACCAGGCAGATCGTGCGATGGAAGCAGCGGCTTGCATCGGTTGCGGCGCCTGCGCGGCCGCGTGTCCCAATGCATCAGCTATGCTGTTCACCGCTGCAAAGGTTTCGCACCTCGCTTTCCTGCCTCAAGGCCAGCCCGAACGGACCAGCCGTGTTTTGAAGATGGTGACCGCGATGGACGCGGAAGGCTTTGGCAATTGCACGAACACCTATGAATGCGAAGCGGTTTGTCCCGCCAAGATCAGTGCCAGCCTCATCGCGAAGCTGAATCGCGAGTACGTCGTCGCCCGCCTCCGCCGGAATGCGGGCGAATAGCGGCAGCAGACGTGGGTCATCAGAGCGTTTCGCACGCGAACGTCCACATTTCTGGATCGACTTCGGCGCGGATTCGTTCCGCAAGCTGATGACGATGATCCGCACCATCGCGGAGAACCGCAAACACGGTCGAGCCGGAACCAGAAAGCAGCGCCGCGCCGATCTCCGGTTGGAGGAGCAGCCATGTCTTCAGATACCCAAGCAAAACGAACTTCTCGAAGACGGGCCGCTCGAGATCATTCACAAAACGCGCGCCCGAAAACGTCTGCGTTGCATAGTTCACAGCCGGCAATTCCCGGGAACTTTTCCACCTCTCGTAAGCCCATGGCGTTGGCACACCGAAATCTGGCTTAATCAGTAGAAGACTGAATTCTGACGGCAATTTTGCGGGTTCGACAACCTCGCCACGTCCCCGGCAGGTCGCCGCTGAGCCAAGAATAAAAAAGGGGACATCGGATCCGATTTGCGCGGCGAGTTCGATGAGGTCTTTCTGACCGAGACGCGTTTCAAAAAGTTCGTTCAATCCGAGTAATGTCGTCGCAGCGTCACTGCTGCCACCGCCCAGGCCGGCGCCATGCGGAATCTTTTTCTCCAGTGCGATCTCGACTCCTGCTTCGATTTTCGCCGCCTTCCTGAAGAGTTTGGCCGCCCGGACCACCAGGTTTTCTTCACCGTTCGACAACGACGAATCATCGCAGGAGAATTGGATGCCACCCGAGGATTCGCCTCGTGCGATCGTCAAACGATCCGACAACGAGATCGGCGCCATCACCGTTTCGATTTCGTGAAAGCCATCTGTACGCCGGCCTTTGATCTCAAACGAAAGATTGATCTTCGCCGGGGCCTGAAGCTGCATATCTTTATTTCTCCATGAATTTTCTCGGAA
>JBEEHC010000170.1:0-2745 GCA_041167205.1 Verrucomicrobiota bacterium | reverse complement strand
CCAGAGTTGCCGCTGCATCTTGTTTACAATCCCAACGGCGCTTTCCTGCCCGGGCCACAGGCCGAATTGGAAGCTGACTACAAGCGCGAGCTAAAAGACCATTTCGGCATTGTTTTCAACAAACTCTACACGATCACGAATCTCCCGATCGCCCGCTTCGCCTCCTACTTGAAAAACAACAACAAGCTGGCCGATTACATGGCCTTGTTAGACGACGCGTTTAATCCAGGCACCGTGAATGGCCTCATGTGCCGCAACACGATCAATGTCAGTTGGCAGGGCGAAGTTTTCGATTGCGACTTTAATCAGATGCTCAAGATGCAATGGTCCCGCGGCGGCGGGAGCGAGCAAGGCCTGCATCTCTGGGAGATCGATCCAGCTCTCGTTGAGCACCGCGAAATCCTTACCGGCGACCACTGCTTCGGCTGCACCGCGGGCGCCGGATCGAGCTGCGGCGGGGCGCTCGTTTAGGCCGGGCGCTTCGGTGCCCTCTTGCGCCATGCGATCTCCATGGCGCGTTGCAACGTCGCCGCATCGATGGCCTCGAGGCGAACCGATGTGCTACCACTTCTTCCCCAGGCTCCCTTCGCTGGCGCAAAGGCCGTCGAATGATTTCGAACGAGCCGCTCTTGTTCCTCCGGTGGTAAAATCACCATCCCATGATCCTTGTCAGGGTAACCCAGGCTCGCGAAAATTTTTCCATCCACCCGGAAATCGGGATGATCCATGTGCGCGCTTTCGGACGCTTGCGGCATGCTCAGAGCGATGCGGCGGAATTCGGCGGCTGTCATAGCTTCGATTCGCCTAGTGTCCTGGCTCGGGCCGACTCCGGGAGAGGGACGAGTCATAGTCTCCGTGGTCGATTTGTTTGACCAGGGTTCCAAACGACTCCTGTTGCAGGATGCATCCCCGCATTGTTTGCACTTCGGTTTCACGCTGGCCATACTTAGCCAAGGCCCGCTGGTAGGCTGCGCGGTCGCGAGCTCGCAGACCGAGTAACGCATAGAGCTGCCCTGCCGCGGATGCGTCCGGCAGCATGCTTTCCAGCCGAGTGACTGCGTCGGATTGTTTGAGAACCTCTCTCAGCGCTCGCTCGCCTTCCGACATCGTGCCGGCAACGCCCACACCTCCCAATGCGAAACTGCCTGTTTTTCGCAGGGTCGCGTCGGCCGCCGATGGCTCCGCTGCTTCGAGTCCCCCGTGGCATGTGAGAAATCCTAGAATGATCAATGCGGCAAACCGTTTCACGGGCTCGAGTGTAACAAGCTTGTTCCAGCAAGAACGAGAGGTTTCTCGGTCCGCCTAAGGCGGATCGAGAGGACAGAGGGAGCGCGGGCGCGACCGCCCAAGAAACAATTCGTAACATTCTTTCTTTTTGAATCGAATCCTCTAGGCTCGCCGGTCATGAAATCCCTGGTCGCTGTTTTGTCCGTTGCCCTGTCGCTTTTTCTCGGTGTTTGCGCGGACGTTCGTGCGCAGGACCCTCCTCCATCCATCTCCGCGCCCGCTCCTTCCATCGCGCCAAACGCCGATCCGGCCACGGCGACACGCGCGTGGCTCGATACCGTGCCCGCCGATAAGCGCGCAAAGTCCGACGCCTATTTTGAAGGCGGCTACTGGCTGCTTCTCTGGAATTTTCTCCTCTCCGTGGCGATTTCGATCTTCCTCCTCGCCTCGCGCATCTCTGCGCGTTTGCGCGATTTCGCCGAACGCATCACGCGGATCAAGTTCCTGCAAATCATTCTCTACGCGATCCCGGTCCTTCTTCTTCTCTACATTCTTAGTTTCCCGCTGAACGCTTACGAGCACTTCTTCCGCGAACACGCCTATGGCATGGCGACGCAGAATTTCGCCCAGTGGTTTGGCGAACAAATGCTCATGGTCGTAGTCGATCTGATCGTAACGAGCCTCCTCCTGATCGGGCTTTACGCCGTCTTTCGCAGCGCGCCGCGCACCTGGTGGATTTGGGGCACCGTCGTATCGATCGGCTTCACCATCCTGGGCATAATGCTCTCGCCGGTTTATATCGAACCTCTCTTCAACACCTATAAGCCGCTGAACGATCCCGCGATCAGCGAACCGATTCTCGCCATGGCGCGGGCAAATGAGATTCCGGTGACCCAGGTGTTCGAAGTAGACGCCTCGCGCCAAACGAAACGCGTCAGCGCGAACGTCTCCGGTTTCCTCGGCACGACCCGAATCGCGCTCAACGACAACCTGCTCAAGCAATGCACGCTGCCAGAAATTCGCGAAGTCATGGCGCACGAGATGGGGCACTACATCTTGAACCACAGCTTCAAGCTGGTGATTTACTTCAGCCTCTTCTTTCTCGCCGGCTTTGTCGCTCTCCGCGCATTTTTCCAGGGCGCTGTCCAGAGATGGGGTGGACGCTGGGGCGTCCGGGGAATTGCGGACCCGGCCGGTCTCCCGCTGCTCTCCTTGATTTTTAGTGCGGTGTTTTTCCTTCTGACGCCGGTCATCAACACCGCGATCCGCGTGACCGAGCGTGAGGCGGATGCGTTCAGCATTAATACGTCCCGGGAACCGGACGCGTTCGCGAAAGTGGCGCTGAAATTGGGCGAGTACCGCAAACTGGACCCGACTCCAATCGAGGAGTTCATTTTCTTCGATCACCCGAGCGGGCGCGCGCGCATCCGGATGGCGATGGATTGGAAGGCGGCGCATTTGCCGTGCGGCAGCTCCGAGACGAATCCCTGACTCGGTTTTTCTGTAATGTAGAGGCGG
>JBEEHC010000169.1:0-11483 GCA_041167205.1 Verrucomicrobiota bacterium | reverse complement strand
CCCGTCGTGCCACCGACACAGTAGATGTAGGGCGTACGGCCCACGCTCAGGACGCCGCAAGCCATGTTACAGACCTGGTTATCCGGGAAAGGTGCGGTCTTAAATGTCCAGGCGTTGGTTTTCGGATTGTATTCGTAGGGCGTAGTCATTTCCGAACCGAACGCGTCGCTCGTCCGGCCACCCATGGCATAGAAGCGCCCGTTGGCTGGAAAATAAATACCGGTGGCCCGGATGAGCTCGGTTGGGAGGTCAGGACCATTCGACCAGGTCGTTGCCGGCGCTCCCTGCACGAATTGGCAGGAGGCGAGCAACACTGAAACGGACAGCGCCCGCACACGGGTAAATCTAAGTTGCGAATCTCTCATGGTTCAATCCTTCGGTCTGTAGTCAGATCGCGAACTGCGATCCCGGGTTTGCTTTCTTACGAAGCTAGCTTGAATGCGCTTGACCGAGCAAGGCCAAATCGCCCCTTCCCATGCCAGCGCCGGCCAGGATAAAATTTTGCTTGTCGTTGGTGATTCACTAAAGCTAACTCCGTGCGGCGGCAGCGATCCCAATCAATGGGATTCTACCAACCGCTTCACTCCAAAGCCTCATCCATGAAAATCAAATTCCTCTTGGCAGCTCTTCTTATCTCGCCGCTGTGCGCCACATCTCTCCGTGCCGGCAGCCCAGCGCAGGAGAAAGACTTTGTCGATAAATACAAAGCCGCCTTCGAAAAAGGCGACAAGGCTACTCTCGAATCGTTTCTTTACACGAAAGGCGCGAACCCGATGGCGCTCGAGTTTTACAAGATGATGATGACGGCGGAGGCGGGCGGCAAGATCGCCAAGATCGAACTGGTCGACCTGACTCCCGACGACGCGAAGAAAGCGACGGAAGTGCAAACCGGACCTGACGGAAGCAAGGCGCAGCTGCCACTCAAACCGACGAAGAAATTGAAACTTTCGATCGAGACCAAAGACGCCAACGGCAGCTCGACCAGCTCGAGCGAAAGTTTCGTCGCGGAGAAAGACGGCAAGTACGTCATTCCTGTGCCCGCCTCTGTGAAGTAGTCCTGCCAGGCCAGGCGGGGTCACCGCAACTGGCCGGGCGATTGGGGTCAATCGCCCCAACCGCATCGCACAGAGCATTTCATCACGTTCCCGGTATTGGCGGAGGAACTCCAGGAATCGTTGCGGGTGACGTGAATTTGTCGGCCCAATTCACTTTGGCCGTTGCGATCATGAGCAGCGCCAGGGTAACTATGGCGCCGACGGTGATCGTCAGTCCGGTGAGTCCTTCGAAGAAAAAGCTGTAGCTGAAGAGCACGATGAAGGCGAATTGCGCGAGCGCCGCGATCTGCGCGAAAGGCCGGCCCACCGCGGCGAAAAGGTAGCCCGAGACGAGCGCCAGCGACACGGCGGCCGAGATCGCAAACGCGAGAGATAACGGAATCAGATCGACGAGGTAGGCGAAGAGAAGCTGGAAGGCGAAGCAACCGGCCGCGAGGAAGAAGTAGTTCATCGGATGCAATTTCACTCCGCGAACCATTCCGATCAAAATCAGCACGGCGAAGAAAAAGAGCAACGACACCGGCGCGAAAAACGACATGCGCGAAGCAACCGGTCCAGGATTTGCGACTGACGGCATAGTCATTGCGACCGCCTGGGCATTGATCACGTCTGGATAGGACCAGGTAAAATTCCAGCCAGCGGAAGTCCGTGCGCGCTCAGTCGGTGATCCGGCGCCGGCCGGAAAATCGAACTCGGCAAAGTCTGTCGCCATGGCCAGGCGAAAATTTCGGATGCGAGTCGTGTCGCCGAACGAGTAGCCCCATCGGTCGGTGCCGCGAGATTTGTATGCGACCGTAAACTTCGCGCTTTGACCAGGCGCAAGTGTGACTGCTTCCGTGATGCCTTCCGCGGTTTTGTTGTTCTCGGTCGAAGGGATGCCGTCGATCACGAATGAGAAGTCGCTATAGCTCGCATCCGCCGCTGGAAACTCGAACCTGACGTAAATCGTTTGCGTGATCTGCGTGGGATTTTGCAGGCTGTAATCGCCGCGGAAGTCCACCAGAAAAGTTCGGTACCAAAGCAACCCTTTTCTCTTCGGCTCGTAGCGCAAGGAAACCGAGACGTCGCTTTGCGAGGGCTGGATCATGTGCCGGCCATTCGCGCTGCCGGGGGAGTTGTAATAAATGAACGGGTGCGGTTGGGTCATCAACGGCCCCCAGCCGCCGGCCACTTCCGGGCCGCAGCGAGTGAACGATGTTCCGGACCGGACCAGCACACTCGAGCCGAGAATAAACCAGGCGATAGCGGTGCAAACAATGATGCCACCAATGGCGATAAGTCGTTTCAGGGTCATGATCGGAAAGCCTTTCTTTTGCGGAGCTTGTGTTTCTTGGTTGGTCGCGGGCGTTTCGAGGGACGTGCGAGCAGGCGCTCGAGACGTTTTTCGATATGGGTCAATCTCATGGGAATCACTTGTTAGGTTGGGGTTTCTGGTAGAAGAATTCGGCCCGAGGGCGCTCCTTTTTGCAGAGCTCTTTGTGGAGCTGGATCACCCGCGAGGTGGTGTCGGTCGCGTTCGCGCAAGGCGCTGACTCGACGTTCCCTTCAAAGGCCGCGATCTCATATGCGACCGGAATGCGCAGTTCCCAATCGATCCGGTGCACCAGCAGATCAGTCTGAGGAAGCTCGACGGCAATCTGCCCCGAGACCGGCTTGAAGGCCGGCTTCTTCGCGGTGTAGGAGAAAGCCACCGCGCTCACAGCCTTTCCGTTCGGCAACGAAAACTCCACCACATGTTCGCCTCGGTCGATCGGCTTCACCGGCCGGCCGTCAATGCTGGACGCAAGCAGCTCACAACCTTCCGGGAGGTCGACTCTCCAGTTGAGAGCGCGCTCGTGCCGGACTTTGTATTCTATTTCGGTGAGGGCCGCGCCATCCGGAACGATCCGCATTTTTGCCGTCGAAGTTTCGACGATCGCTTGGGCAGTCTCGACTAGCGGCAGCCATTTCGCCGTCAGGGGTGTGTCCCCGAGAAAGACGAGATAGTTTTTCCCATCGACTAGTCCGAGCAGCCAGGCCGGTAACTGCCGCGGCACTGCAGTTTGAGTGGCGGCGAGAAGTTCGAGCCCTTGCTCGGGCACGACGACGTAAAGCGGCGGAATGGTTTCCCCCTCGGTCAGCCGTGGAGACTTAAGACTCCATTCGCCGGCGGTGAGCGGTTGCGGAAAATTGTATTCGACCTCCAGTTCCCGTCGCAGAACGTCCCGCGTCTGCCAGCGAACATGCACGCGCCGGCTTTCGTTTTCGGCCGTCGTCGGCTGCCAATCGGCCAGATCGGCGCCAGTCAATTTCGTCACGCTCACGCCCGCCGGAAATTCCAACTCCATGGTCAATCCGGAGCCGTGATCTGTGTTCGCCGCGAGATGCGCCGTGTAATTCAATTTCCCTTCGCCGAATTGCACGAGAGCGTGCGCGCCGAGTTTCCATCTGCTGGCCGTCAGCGGCGCGACCGGCTTCTGCGGAATCAAATCAAAATCGAGTTGCGTCTGCGCCGGCAGCCGGAAGCTTGCGCGATCCTTTTCGGCGGAAAGCTGTGTGGCCTCGGCGATCCGGAGCATTTGCTTGTCGGGAATTCCAGAGACAGAAAGTGTGTTGATGGATGCGGCGGAAGCTACGAGGTGAAAATGCGCGCCGTCGGTCGTGCCGGTCAGCTTCGCCGCGAACCTGATTCTCAGTTTTTGCTTGCCGACGTGATTCGTGACGAGGGCGTAATGGTCGCCGCGCACAATCAGCTGCACATCCGCCGGTTCGACTTCATCGATCTGGGTCTGCGCGCCAAGCAACGGGATAACCGTCCATTCGTCCGTGAAGCTTTGCGTTTCGTAATCAACGACTCCGCTGGCCTGATCGCCCTTGAGCGCGAGTAGGTAGCGCGCGGCCAGGAGCGTGGCTTCGACGGGCGGTTTCCGTTTTTCCGGTGCCTTCTCGCCTTGGGCGGCCTGCCAGAGTGTTTTCAATTCCCCGTAGGGAAGCGTCACGCGAGCGTCGCCCAGCTCCGGAACTGCGATCGGCTCGGCCGCAAACACAAGCGCTCCGAAGGCGAGCGCTGCGACCTGACAACAAATATGTTTAACCATGCGAACATCATGGCGCCCAATTGTGAAGCCTTGATGAAGCGCGCGTGAAACTTCGATGAAGTTTCGCGTCGAAGCAGAATCGTTAGGCCGACGGGAAAATCACTGTGAAGGTGCTGCCCTGTCCCAACTCACTGCGCACGGAGATCGTAGCGCTACTTGCGTTCGCGATCGACTTCGCGATGGCAAGACCGAGGCCGGTGCCGCGATTACCGGTGCGCGGATTCTCGGTGGTGAAGAACCGGTCGAAAACCTTCGGCAACAACTCCGGCTCGATTCCAGTTCCCTCATCGCTGATGGCAAGCTCGACCGAGCCCTCATGCCGCTTCGCGGTGAGGCGCACCAGGCGACCAGCTGATGTAAATTGCAGCGCATTATCCAGTAAGTTCGTCAGGAGCTGCTTCAATTGCTGTTCGGTGACTTTTACAGGCAGCGGCTCGTCCGCGATCTCCGAGCGGAAAACGATCCCACCATCCGCAGCCCGGCCACGATAGACCTCGGCGATCTCGCGCGCAGTCGCGGCAGCGTCGATCGGCGTTGCTTCACCGGCCGCTGGTTGCGCTTCAATCCGCGACAGCTTCAACAACTCGCTGACGATGCGATCGAGTCGCGCGACTTCCGTTTGGATGTTGCCGAGGAACTTTGCGCGCGCTGCCGGGTCATCGCTCGCGGGACCTTCCAGGAGCTCGGCCGAGCCGCGAATGGTCGCAAGGGGCGTTTTCAGTTCGTGTGAAAGATTTGTTGCCATCTCTTCCACGTAAGCCTTGCCCTCAAGCTTCTCCCTCATCCTTCCGACGGCCCGCGCCAGTGTGCCAAGCTCACTCCGCGTCCACGTCTCCAGGCGGACGTTGCTTTCGCCGGCCGCGATCCGTTCGGCGCGCGAGGCCAGGTCCCAGATGATCCGCGTGATGTAAGCCGAGAGCGCATAGGCCATCACGGTCGCCAACACGAGCGCGATCAACCCCGGAACGAGCAGGTTTTCGAGCGAGCGAGAGATAAAATTGCGTATCCGATTGGTCGACTTCGACACACTGACCGCACCAACAATCTTCCCACCCACGAAAACCGGCAGCGTGCTGTAAATGTTCACTCGCTGATGCGGCTTATCGAGCTCCCAGCGCGAACCGTATTGGCCACTCAACGCCTGGCGGACATCCGTCCATTTCGAGAAATCCTGGTTCGTCGCGATACCCTTGGTGTCGAAAATGACGCGCCCGCCGGGGTCATATACCAGCAGCCGCGTGTCCACTTCCGCCTTCGTAAAACCAAACAGGCGCGCCTTGATTTCATAAGTCTCGTTCAGGTTCGAATAGACCCTCGACAGCTCCGCTCCGACCTTCCCCGAGTCCGCACCAAATTGTCCATACAGTCGCGCATAGAGCTCACTGACCACCGCCGCGGTATCGATCATCCCCTCCTCGGTTGAGTGAAGATAGCTCGTCTCGATGCTGGTCCGCACCTTCCACGAAATGTAGCCGAGCGGCAGGATCAGCACCGCCAGATGGAAGACGAAGACCTTCCAGTGGATGCTGTGCAACCCTGGGAGGCGCATCTAGAGCTCCCGTGCCCGATAACCCATGCCGCGGACCGTTTCGATGAACTCGAACTTGCCAAATTTCTTGCGCAGGCTTTTCACATGGACATCGATCGTGCGATCGGTCACCAGTCCACCTTCCCCCCAGGCGCGATCGAGCACCTGCTCGCGGGTGAACACGCGGCCGGGATGCCTAACGAGCAGTGCGAGCAGCTTGAACTCCTGTGCGGTCAAACAAATTTCGCGGCCGTGGCAGAGGATACGGAACTTCTCCGCATCGATCGTAATCGGGCCATAGTGTTGTAACTGACTCTTCGCGTCACTCACCGGGGATGGTTGCGGGCGTTGATTCCGGCGGCGAATCGCCTTGATGCGGGCCAGCAGTTCGCGCGGACTGAACGGCTTTACCATGTAATCGTCACCGCCGATTTCAAGACCGACCACGCGATCGATTTCGTCGCTGCGGGAGGTGAGAAAAATCACCGGGATGTCGGAAAACGTGCGGACGATCCGGCAAACTTCGAACCCATCGATATCGGGCAATCCGACATCGAGAACGATAAGGCCCGGGGAGGAAAGCCGCGCGATCTCGGCTGCCTCGCGTCCCCGTTGGGCCGTTCGCACTTCGTAGCCCTCAGCCTTGAGCGCGTATTCCAGCACGTCCGAAATACGCGGATCATCTTCGACGACGAGGATGTTCATTCTAAGGAAACATACTTAGCGGCCAACCTAACGACGGTATTCACATTCCGCCAGGTCGCGCGGGCGTTGAGTATTTTCTCGAACCGGGTGTATGAAAACTTCGAGTCGCTCTGTTTCGTCTTACAGAGCCAGTAAACTTCACGGTCGTGCACATGGAAGACGTCGATCGCGGTCGTCAAGGCCATCAATGACTTCTCGACCTCGGCGCTTACTGGATCGGCGAGAAAGGCTACATTGAGCGCCGCGGCGGAACCTAGCTGCGATTCATTGAACGGTTTGTATCCAGCGATGGCCGCTACTTCCGGAACGGTTCGGAGGAATGCTTTGACCTCGTAACCCAGGGACCGCAGAAGCTGATTTTCAATCTTCCGCTGAAGGGCCCTGGTGTCTTTGGAACCTGAAGCGAAGATCACGTTTCCGCTCGCAATGAACGTTTCGACTTCCTTGAGGGCAAGCTTCTCAAATATTCCGCGCAGTTCTGCCATGGTCACGTTGTGACCGCCGACATTGATGGCGCGGAGAAAGGCGATGAGTCTCGGCATGGAGTCTTGTTTGGCTGTAGCCGCCTCGCCATGCGAACCGCGGCCTGGGTTACGTCGCTGGCTCGCGCCGTCCAGGAGGCGCCGGCTACAGTGGCTTTTTCATCCTGGCGCCAAGGAGAATGCCGACGGCTCCGAGGACCGGGCTGAGCACATGCATCCACACGGGCATTTGGGCCAGTTGCATCACCTGTAGCGTAGGGACATCGCCCGCGCGGACATGGGGATCTTCTCGCATCTTGGGGAGGCAAAGGAGTACTCCGAGAACGAGCACAATAAGCGCGAGCACCTGACAGGCTCGCATGCTGTTGCTGATGGCAAAGCAGACGTAGCCGCCCAAGAGCGCACTGCAAAAGCTAATGATGGCGGAGATTATCAGCCAAAGCATCGAGACCTCGTAACTGTCGGGTTGAAAGACGCGTTCGACGCCAAGTACCAAAAAAAGGCCGATGAAGACGACCGTGATAAAAATCGCCATCACGATGTAACTCGCGATGATTCCAACGATCCCTTTCAGCATTCGATCTCCCTGTTTCGACAACCCATCTGCCGCCATGCGCGGCGAAGACGCGCAATCTTACGCCGTCGGAAGTTTTTTCATCCGGGCGCCGAGCATGACTCCGACAGCACCCAGGACCGGATTGAGCAAAAGAAGCCAGGTGGGATTCTGGGCCATCTGCATCGCCTGAAGACTTGTGACATCGCCAGAGCGAACCGTGTCCGGGTGTTCCTTCGTCATTGCTGGAATGGCAACGAGGAGGCCAAGAACCAGGACGATAATTGCAAAGGCCATGCAGGCTCCTTTGCTCTTGCTAATGGCAGCGCAAGTCAGGCCGCCGAGAATTCCGCCGATGAGGGCGCAGGCGATTATGATCACCATCCAAAGCGTGGAAATGGCGTAGCTTTCGGGTGCAAAGATGCGGTCGACGCCCAAACCAAGAAAGGCACAGGTGACGACGGCGAACCCAAAGATCGCCATCACGATATAACCAACGATTACTCCGAAGATAGACTTCAACATTTTAGGAACTCCTTGTATTGGAAAGGCGCGATGTTATCGACCCGAAACCGGCAAAGCTACGAAAATCTTCAGGCCGATCGTGCCGTTACGGCTTTCGCTTAAAATCGAGGGCGGATAACTCCGCATTCGCCAAATCACTAAATCGCCAGATTGTTAAATGAGGAATGGATCCTTACGCAAAGCCTAACGAAAGGAAGATCGGCGCGAACCGGCCGAAGATTTCTCACCTGCCTCCCGCTGTCGAAGCGCGAACGCGGAGCGAACGGCAGGCGGAGAAGCGCGCAGTCGCCGCGGAGCGGCGCGCGATTAAGAAGTCAGCGCGCCGGCACCTCAAGAAAGACCTGCTGGCCGATCTCGAGCAACCGTAGACGCCTGTCCTCTCGTTTGGTCAGTCTGCGGAGCCACAGAGGCGCAATACCTGCTTTTTATGACTCGCCATGAAGAGCGCGCTGCAGACCCATAACGCCGCCGACAACCGTCGATTGATCGACGGTCTCAGGCATGCGCTCGACATGAATTACGCCCGGCTGCTCGAGACCGCGAAGCGGCGATGGGAACGCAATTTCGCCGTCCACGATCCGAGCGATGCCTGTGTGAGCGTGCGCATCAGTTCAGGCGATTCGCATAGGCTTTCATTGCCCTGCGCCGGAGTTCTTCGGCGCGGGCGTCGATCGATTCTGAGTCGCAGCGGACGCCCTTTGCCGGCGTAAACCGCCGCGCCGAGGTCGCGGGGCCAACCAAGGCGTCACCGCAGCCGATTGTATTTCTTTAACAACTCACGCACGCGTTCGTGCGGGAGGGCATCGACGCGATGATTGTCGCGGCCGGTCATGCTTTGATTGTCGACCAACGCATTTACCACCGCTTCTTCCGTCGCTTGCACCACCGCTTCGAAAATCGGATCGAGCCGATCGTTGGGTACGGTCTCGACGGAGCGCGTGAGCTTGTCGGCGTTCGAGGCTTCCGGATTCGCGGTCGAAAAGGCAATGAACAAATCGCCCGAGCCGTTCCCGGAAACCGTTCCCGTGCGGGCCAGCCCGAGTGAGACACGGCGCGCGAGCCGTTTCAACTGATGCGGCAGAAGCGGCGCGTCCGTCGCGACCACGGCGATGCAGGAACCATTTTCCCTTTTGTAAACTTCGCCGGGAATTTCTTTGCCCACCGGCATTCCGGCGAGCACAAGCTGAGGCCGCCTCCCAAAGTTCGCCTGAAGGAGCACGCCAATCGTGTACGTCCGCGGCGCGGCGTCTTTCTTTTCTTTCATCTCGACCTTGCGGGACGATGTCCCCGTGCCGCCCTTGAATTCGTAGCAAACCATTCCCGTCCCCCCGCCCACGCTGCCCTCGTCGATCGCGCCGCCGTGTGCTGAGTTAAGCGCGTTGAAAACGTCCTCCGGCTTCACGTGAAAACCGTTCACGTCGTTGAGCCAGCCATCCCAAGTCTCGGCTACGACCGGCAGGCTCCAGTAAAAACCGCCAGGGTCCGCGCCGCCGCGTTTCATTCGCCAGGCGATAATCGCGTCGCGCACGACGCCGACGCTGTGCGTGTTCGTGAGCGCGATCGGCCCTTCCAGGAATCCGCCCTCCTCGATCCAGGCGGTGCCGGTCATCTCGCCATTGCCGTTGAGGCTGAAGACCCCGGCGTAAACCGGATCGTCATTTTTCCCGCGCGGCAAAATCGCCGTCACGCCAGTGCGCACCGGACCTTTGCCGACCTCGAGCTTGCCCTCGCCCCTGATCAGCGTGGTGTAGCCGACCTCGACGCCGGCGACATCGGTGATGGCGTTCAATGCGCCGGGCGTGCCATCGAAGGGAATTCCGAGAGCGCGGGCGCGGATGGGTTGCGAGGCTGGCGGAGCGGACGTTTGCGGTTCGCGGGCCTCGAGACGCGGAAGAAAGAGAAGAAGCGCGAGAACGATGAGACGCGGCGTTGTGACATTCATGGCGACGAAGAAACGTCCAACGCTCAATGAAGAAGAGCATCGCCGCAAACCAAGGAAGGGCGCTTTGAAACCGCCCGCCATCTAAATCGGCGGTTTCAAACCGCCGCTCCTTGGATTTCTGTTTTCGCGAGCGATTGACCGGACTAGATTCGGAACGTGAGCTACCAGGTCTTCGCCCGTAAATATCGTCCGCAGACGTTCGACGATCTGGTCGGGCAGGCGCACGTCACACGCACGCTCAAGAATGCGGTCGAGCAGAATCGCCTCGCGCACGCCTATCTGTTTGTCGGGCCGCGCGGTATTGGAAAAACATCGACGGCGCGCATTCTCGCGAAGGCGCTCAACTGCGTAAACGGTCCGACGATCACTCCGTGCGGTGTTTGTGACAGCTGCAAGGAGATCACAGCGGGAAATAGCCTTGATGTACTGGAGATCGACGGCGCGAGCAATAATGGCGTCGAACAGGTGCGGGAGCTGCGCGACAACGTCCGTTACGCGCCGAGCAAGGGACACTTCAAGATCTACATCATCGACGAAGTGCACATGCTCACCTCGGCCGCGTTCAACGCCTTGCTCAAAACGCTCGAGGAACCGCCGCCGCACGTGAAGTTCATCTTCGCAACGACCGAACCGCAGAAAGTTTTGCCGACAATCCTGAGCCGCTGTCAGCGCTTTGATCTTCATCGCATCCCGGCCAACCTGATCGCGAAACACCTGCAATTCATCGCGGACAAGGAAAAGATAACGCTCGATCCCGCGGCGGCGCACGCCATCGCAAAAGGCGCGGATGGTGGATTGCGCGACGCGGAATCGATGCTGGATCAGTTGGTGGCGTTTTGCGGGGAAAAGATCGCCGAGCCGGATGTCTTGAACGTGTTCGGATTCACGAGCGAACAAACCGTCGCTAATTTCACGGACAAGATTCTGCGCGGCGAAACGCCGGAAGCGCTCGAGCTGCTCCATGCCGAAGCGGAGAACGGCAAGGACATGATGAAGCTGATGTCCGACCTGATCTCGTATCTGCGCGATTTGCTCGTCGGCAAAGTGAAACCGGATGCGCTGGCGGATGATTTGAATCCCGAGCTTCAGAAATCCCTCGAAGCACAGGCCGCGATGATTGAAACCGACCGCCTTCTGGAATTGATCGATCAATTTGCCGCGACGGAAGGACGGATGAAATGGGCGCCGAACAAACGGCTCCACTTTGAAGTCGCCGTGATCAAAGCGATTCAAACACTAAGCCAAGTGACCCTGAACGAAGTGATCGAGAATCTGGCCGCATTGCGCGACGGGAAATCAGAGTCGCAAACGCTCCCGGCAAAGCGTCCGGTCGCGCCGGCTCCAAAAGCCGAAGCTCCACGGATCGCGGAGAAAGCGCCGTCCTACGAGACGAAAGCGTCGCGTGACGATCGACCGGCCTCGCCGGCAGCGGTATCTACGGCAGTAGATCATGAAGCGGTCTGGAAAAAAGCGGTCGAACAAATTCGCACGCGCCGTCCCTTGATTCGGGTTTGGGTGGAATCAGCGAGGGCCTTGGGCGTCGAGGGCCGTTTCTTCGTGCTCGGATTCCCGTCCGAGCAAAAAACGGCAATGGAATCGGTGGCCAGTCCGCGCAC
>JBEEHC010000168.1:0-31664 GCA_041167205.1 Verrucomicrobiota bacterium | reverse complement strand
CTACTTCGGTATCGGCCTCCAGGGGTATCTTCTCTTCCCAAATTCGGACGAGACGATCGATAACGGTTTCAGCGAGGTCCGCGTCAAGGGCGATAACAAGCGCACCGTAGGATCGGTCCTGGGCACGTTTACCCTACGCTTCCCGATTGGGTGTTCGCGTTTTGCACCTTACCTCTGGGTTGGGGGCGGCGGCATCTTCGGCGGTGGCCAGGATAACGAATTCCTTCTCGATCCGGCAGCGCCCTTTGGAGTCGTCCTGCACGAATTCCCGAAGTCCACCAGCAAGGCCTTGGGCCAGGTTGGAGGCGGTTTCGAGATTCGGTTCACGCCGCACATGGGCTTGCTGAACGACTTTAGCTGGAATGTGTTGTCGGGCTCGAACAACAATTTCGGGATGGCCCGCACCGGCATCAACTTCGCGTTCTAAACAACGCCGCATAATTCAACAAGACGCCGGGGACACTGTCTGTGTTCCCGGCGTTTTTTTATCGCAAGGCTTGTTCAACCGCGACAGCGGTATTGCGAAACCAGCGCGGGCGAACGAAATTGCTCCGCATGTCATTCGCCCCGCTCCTGAACAATCTGCCACTGCAGAAATCCCGGCTTCTTCGCCGCTTCGAGGATTTGATCTCGCGCAAGACTGATGCGGAATTTGAAGCTTTGGCGCAGGAGTCGCGCGCGCTCACATTGCAGAATTTCGGACGCACGATGCGTCTTTTTGCCCCGCTTTATCTCTCCAACGAATGCATCAACAATTGCCGTTACTGTGGCTTTTCGCGGGACAATCCCATCCTACGCGTCACTCTTGATCGCGAACAAGTGTTCGCGGAGGGACGGTACCTGGCGAGCGAAGGATTTCGGCAGATTCTGCTGGTCGCTGGCGAACACCCGAAGTTTGTCAACCAAACGTATCTGGCCGATTGCGTGCACGCTCTCGCCCCGGATTTTTCATCGATCTCAATCGAGGTCGGTCCGATGGAGGTGGCTGATTATGCTCCGATTGTCGCGGCGGGAGCTGAAGGTTTGGTTGTCTATCAGGAAACGTATAACCGGGAAATTTATGCGGAGATGCATACCTCCGGGCCAAAACGTGATTTTAGCTGGCGGCTGGATTGCGCGCAGCGCGGCTACGACGCCGGATTTCGGCGCATAGGAATTGGCGCACTTTTTGGTTTGGCCCCGTGGGAGCAGGAAGCGATTGCACTCGCCGCGCATGTGGAATATTTGCTGAAGCGCTGCTGGCAGGCGCAGATCACCGTGAGCCTGCCGAGATTGCGTCCAGCGGCCGGCGAATTTCACCCGGCCTTTTCGATGACGGATCGCGAGCTCGCGCAATTGATTTGCGCGTTCCGGATCACTTTTCCGCAGGTGGGAATCGTTCTCAGCACGCGAGAACGGGCCGCGCTGCGCGATGTCCTGGCCTCGTTGGGCGTCACCATGATGAGCGCCGGCAGCCACACGGAACCTGGCGGCTACACTGGCCAGGGCGCGGGCGACCTGCATCGGACGGTGCGCGGGCGTATCGTTGCTCCGGAATTTCAAGATGGAGAGGACGTTCTGGCCACGGGTCAATTCGAGATCAGCGACGAGCGCTCCCCCGCTGAAGTCGCCGCTGTTCTCCGGCGTCGGGGATTCGAACCGGTTTGGAAAGACTGGGATCCCGCGCTTCTGGCCTCATGAGAGTGTGGATCAATGGCGAGCCCGCCGAGATGAATGGCCTAACGAATGTGGCCGAACTCGCGGCGCATTATGGTCTTGAACCGAAGACCGTGCTGATCGAGCACAACGCTACCGCGCTGCATCAGCGCGAATGGGCGGAGCGTCCTCTTGCGGAGGGCGATCGAATCGAATTCGTTCGCGTGGTCGCCGGCGGTTAGCGGCGATCCATTTATCTCCGCGCCGCGAAAGCCAGTCGCAGCCCGAGAAAGATGAAGAGCGATCCGACGGCGCGGTTGAGGATCGCTGCGACGGTCGTGTTTCCGCGAAGTCGCGCACTAAATGCTGCCGCGAACCACGCCAGGACCAGGCACCAAATCGTTCCAGTTATGACGAAGGTAAGTCCCAGAACAAGGAAGGCTGCCAGCTTCGATGGCGTCGCTGAATCGATGAACTGGGGAAGAAACGCGAGAAAGAAAAGGGCGACCTTGGGATTCAAGACGTTCGTCAGAATACCCTGGCGAAAAGCAGCCGCAGGATCGTTTTGTTCGAACTTTGCGGCCACGTGCAGTTCATCCTCGCGGTGCAGGAGTGCGCGAACGCCGAGAAAGATGAGATAGGCCGCACCGGCCAGTTTTACCGCCGAGAAAGCCCAGGCCGACGTAGCGAGAAATGCGGACAGCCCGAAGGCGGCCGCGCATGTGTGAAAAATGCTGCCGACGCAAACGCCGAGAGCTGAGGCAACGCCGGCGCGACGGCCATGGGCGACGCTCCGGCCCAGGATGTAGATCGTATCGGGACCGGGCGTCAGGTTCAGTAAAACGCCGGCGCAAAGAAACAGTCCAAAGTCGTGGATGCCAAACATCGACATCTTCGTCGTTTAACCCAGCTGCTTCACTACGACGCGCATCCCGTCCGTTTGAATCACGGTGACTGGCGTTTCGGCCGCGATAAATTCGCCTTCGGTCACGACGTCGACGACATGATCGCCAAAGCGAGCCTTGCCGCTGGGCCGAAGAGTGGTAAGAGCGGCACCTGCCATTCCAGGCGCCAGCGCGAGCGCCGTGGCGAATTCCCGAGGCGCACCGGCGAGCGACGGCCCAGGCGGATTGGTCGTCATGAGTGCGAACCGGCGATAAATGCTTGTGCGCGGAAGATCGCGCGCGAGAACAATGATCGCGATCGTGGCGGCAACCAGCGCGAGGAACAGATTCCGCATCGGAATTGCGATCATCTGACCCGTCGGGAAAAATGTCTCGCCGGGATAGCGATCCACCATCGCCCACAGCAGCGAGGCGAGCATGAGAAACACGCCGACCACGCCGAAGACAATGGTCGAGTGCGCGAAAAACATGATCTCGACCAGGACGAGGACAACGCCGAGCACGAAAAGGGCGACGACTTCCCAACCCGCCAGGCCGGCGAGATAGTGGCCGAGAAAAAAAAGCGCAAAACAAACGGCGGCAATGATTCCAGGCACACTCGCACCCGGGATCTTAAACTCGAGATAGGCGCAAATGATGCCGAGCAGAAGCAGCAACGGCGCAAGCTTCGTGATCCAAAACGCGAGCCGTTCAAAGCCGCTGGGATCGAGCGAGACCAGTTGACCTTTCAGCCCGGCTTTCCGTGCCAGATCATCGACCGAATCGGCAATGCCGTCGGCCAGTAGCGCCTTGCCGTTAATCTTCTCGGTCGCCTCCTGCGCCGTCAGCGTCAGGAGCGAGCCTTTCGGATGCAGCACGCGGTCTCCGATCTTCACTTCCTTTTCCTTGCTCATGAAGGCCTCGCCGAGGTCGGGATTATGGCCGTTGCGCATGGCGGAACTGCGAACGAGCGCGGACCAGTACGAAATTGTCTTGTCACGTTCTGTCGCCGGAAGGTCTTCGCCGGTCGAAAGGACGGGCGCGGCGGCGCCGATTGCGCTCACCGGCGACATGTAGATGTGCTGCGTGGCCAGCGCGATGAGCGCACCGGCGGAACCGGCGTTCGAGTTGATGAACACGTAGGTCGGAATAGTGGCGTGATTCAGGACGCTGGTGATTTCGGCGGCGGTATCGAGTCGTCCGCCGTACGTGTCCATTTCGAAAACAATCGCTCCTGCGCCCGCGCTCTCCGCGGCTTTCAGGGCGCGCCGGAGAAACAAAAGCAGGGGAGGCGAAATCTCCCCACGCAGAGGAACGACCACTGTATCGCCCTTGTGAATCACCTCGCGCGCGTCCGCGGGGCGGGGTATTGCGGCCAGGCTGATGATCACAAACAGATAGCGTAGAAGGATTCTCATGAAGCGACCGGGCTGCTCGTGCGATGACAACTGTTGGAAGCGTATCTTCTCTGGCTTAATTTGACATCGCTCCGCCAGCCAAACGAGCGAAAAGTAAACGCGCATGGGAACCATCCCCTCACAAAACATCGAACAGATCGCGGCGGCGAATGACATTGTCGAAGTAATCGGCTCGTATTTTCCGCTCAAACGCGCCGGGACGAATTTCAAGGCGCTCTGCCCTTTTCATCAGGAAAAGACGCCTTCCTTCACGGTCAGCCCGCAACGGCAGACGTTTCACTGCTTTGGCTGCGGGGTCGGGGGAAGCGTTTTCCGTTTTGTCATGGATTACGAGCACCTCGATTTTCCATCGGCGGTGCGGAAGCTGGCGGCGCGCGCGGGAATTCCCGTGATCGAAGAGCGCGGCGCGAGCGGCGATGATGATCGACAGCACGAGACTCGCCGCGCATTGCTCCAGCTCCATGCCGAAGCCACGGAATGGTTCCACGAGAATTTGGTGACAGAGAAAATCGGCAAGCCGGCCCGCGATTATCTCAGAAAGCGCGGGATCGATCGGCGAATCGCCGATGACTGGCAAATCGGTTTCGCGCCCGATAGCTGGGATGCATTTCTAACCTGGGCGATCGATCGCGGTTACCGACGTCCGCAGATTCTGCAAAGCGGATTGATCAAGCCGCGAGATGAAAATCGGCCGGATGGAGAAGCCTACGATCGGTTTCGCGGCCGCATTATGTTCCCGATTCACAACGATGTCGGCGAGGTGATCGCCTTCAGTGGTCGCGTGCTGGAAAAGGAAGCCGAGGGCGCCAAGTATTTGAACTCCCCCGAGACGCCGCTCTTCCGGAAAGGGCGCGTCCTCTTTGGTCTGCACAAAACGAAGCGGGGCCTGATCGAAGCGAGCTGCGCGATCGTATGCGAAGGCCAGCTCGATCTCATCACGCTCTTCGAGGCGGGGATTACGAACGTGGTCGCGCCGCAGGGAACAGCCTTCACCGAAGATCAGGCCCGAATTCTGAAACGGTTTGTGAGTGAAGTCGTTCTCTGTTTCGACGCGGACACCGCGGGCCAAAAAGCGGCGGAGCGTTCGCTTGATGCGCTCTTGCAAAACAATCTCGTCGTTCGGGTCGCGGAAATGCCCGCCGGTGAGGATCCCGACTCGATGATTCGTCACCGGGGCAAGGACGAATTTGAAAAGCGCGTCGCGGCGGCGCGCGATTTTTTTGATTCCTGGATCGAGCATGAAACCGCGTCGACCGATCTTGATTCGTTAAACGCGAAAATGCAGCTGGCCCGCAAACTCGCGGACACCGTCGCGCGAGTGCAGGACCCACTCATGCGTGGCGAAGTCGCAAACAAGGTAAGCGCCCGGATAGGCGTGCCCCGTTCCGATTTCGAGCGCCTGCTCACGAAACCGAACCGCGACCGAGTCGCACCGGACGATTCGCGTGGTGAAACGATGACTCCCGCGCCGCGTCATGAGGTCGCGATGCTTTGTCTGCTTGCTCTGCGTCACGCGGATGCGCGGGAATTTCTCCAGGCGCAAAGCTGGCGTGAGATGCTTGCGCAGACGCCGGACGCCGAGATTCTGGGCCGCATCCTTGGGACTGATCTGCGTCCAGACGATCCGGCTTCGATCAATGCGTTCATGTCTGGCCTTTCGACCGGCGAAGAGGCGCTCGTTTCTTCCTGGTTACTGCAAAAAATGCCACCGAACGCTCTGGAGGTGGCGAAAGGCTGGTGGAAGGGGCTGCGCCAGGCCGTTCTCCGCCGGCAGCTTCAGATCGCGGAGGGCCGTATGAAACTGCCCCGGCTGACCACGGGAGAAGCGGTCAATTTGCAGAAACAAATTCTTGACCTTACGGAGCAACTCCGCGAGCTTTCCGAGTTTTCGTCTGCCCGCGTGCTCGACACATAAACTGTCGCTGAGGGGGCAGTAAAGTCGAGCGCGAGCCGACTGGAAACGCAGTAATTCCTCAAAAAGCACAAATTTTGGCAACGCATTCGAAAAAACCCGGACGGGGCCGGCCAGCGCTGAAAAAGCCAGCGAAAGCCAGGCGTTCTCAAACGTCCAAGAAAGCGAAGCCGAAAAAGCTTCGTGCGAAAACACCCAAGGCCCGCGTGAAAGTATCACCGTCCAAAACCTCTCGTCCCAAGAAGAAAAGCGCGTCGATCTCCGTACGTCTACGTAAGCCTAAAGGGCTGAATGGATCGAGATCACCAGAGTCTGACGACCCGATGCCGCCCGCGGCGCCAGCGGATGTTCAAACCCGCATTCGCGAGCTGATCAAGCTCGCGAAAGAACAGGGCTACCTCACGTTCGATGACCTGAACGAAGCGCTCCCCGTCGAGGTTACCGACGCGGATGAGCTGGACGCGATTTTAACGCGGCTTCGTCGGATGGAGATCGATATTATTGAAGCTTCCGAGGTGGACCGTTACAAGGACGGCAAGAAAGATCCCGAAGAGGAGGAAGAAGAGAAGCCGGAAGCGAAGCTCGATATTCTCGACGACCCGGTGCGGATGTATCTCAAGCAAATGGGTCAGGTGCCGCTACTGACTCGCGAGCAAGAGGTGGAAATTTCCAAGCGGATCGAAGAGGCCGAGATCATGGTGCAGCGGCTCATCAACCGCTTTGGTTTCATCGCACAGGCCCATCTTGATCTCGCACAGAAACTGACCGAAGGCGGCGAGCGTTTCGATCGTGTCATCCTCGACAAGAAAATCGAGAGCCGCGAGCGTTACATGAAATTGCTGCCGCGCCTTTGCCGGCAGGTTGAGAAACTAGGCGCCTCCATCTGTCAGCAATATTCCAAGATCCTGCACGGAGCGGCCCGAAAGGATGCCAAGAAACTGAAGGCATTCCAAAAATCGGTCGCGTCACTGCAAAAGCTTTACCCCAAATTTTATTTCAAACAGAAGGTGACCGAGGAATTCGTTAATCTGGCCGATGAGCAATATCAGGTACTGACGCTGCTCCAGGGCGAGATAAGTAAGCATCCGCGCGAGCATGGCGCCCGTTCGCCGCTCGGGATCAAGTCGCGCGATCTGGAGAGTTCGCTCTGGCTTTCCCTCGGGGAATACACCGAGCAATATCGCGCGCTTAAAAGCTGGTTGCACAAGGCGCTTCGGGCCAAAACCGAAATGGTGGAAGCGAATCTGCGGCTCGTTATTTCCATCGCAAAAAAATACACCAACCGCGGCCTCTCCTTTTTGGACCTGATCCAGGAGGGAAATATGGGGCTGATGAAGGCGGTGGAGAAATTTGAGTACCGGCGCGGCTACAAATTCTCGACCTACGCTACGTGGTGGATCCGCCAGGCGATCACACGCTCGATCGCCGACCAAGCGCGCACCATCCGCATCCCGGTGCACATGATCGAAACGATCAACAAGCTGATGCGCGTGCAGAAGCAGCTCGTCCAGGAATATGGGCGCGAACCGACGCCGGAAGAGGTGGCGGAGGAGATTTTGCTGCCGGTCGATCGCGTGCGGGCTGTCCTGAAAATGGCGCAGCAGCCCATTTCGCTCCAATCGCCTGTGGGCGAGAGCGAGGAGACGAACTTCGGCGATTTTATCGAGGACAAAGGCGCGGAAAATCCGAGCGACATGACCGCGATCGTGCTCTTGAAGGAGAAGATCAAGGATGTGCTCGAGACTTTGACCGAACGAGAGCGGCAGGTGCTCGAGCAACGCTTCGGACTCGTGGATGGTTACAGCCGGACGCTGGAAGAAGTCGGCCGCCAATTTCGCGTCACCCGCGAACGGATCCGGCAGATCGAGGCCAAGGCGCTGCGCAAGATGCGGCACCCGACGCGCATCCGGCAGTTGGAAGGTTTCCTCGAAGCGGCGGAAACTTAGCAGCCGGGCGCGGCTTCATTTCGCCCGCGCAACTTTGACCGGCCCACGGAGTTTAATCGGTCGACCATGAAACGCGAGGATGATCAGGAGCTGTGGGACCTTCTCGGCCACGCTGCCGAGCCAAAGATTTCGCCGTTCTTTGCGCGCAACGTTTTGCGAGAAATCCGTAAGCCGGGTGATTGGGCAGCTTTACGCGGGTGGCTCAATCTTCGCCGATTGATTCCAGCCGCCAGCATGGCTGTGGTTCTCATTGCGGTGGTCTTCCTGAGGATGCAGACATCGGTGGCGCCCCTGGCGGGTCCATCATCAGAAATGCTGGCGAGCGTGGACACGCAGGATTACGAAGTGATTGCCGACCTGGACGATCTCCTGGCATCCGACGACAACAATTCGTTGGACGACGGCGTTCTCCTTTAGAGAACGTCGAAATTTCTCTTCTGAAACAGCGTTCGCTGAGCGCCGAATCTAACGAGCGGCGCCAATCCACGCCGGCACAAATTGCCGCGCAGCTTAACGCCAATGACGGTGATGGCGCCGCGGATAGTAAACGCGCCGGCCATGATACCAGTAATACCGCGGCGCGACGTAGACGACGCGTCTCGGGCCGTAACCGTAGTAGTCGTAGCCGTATGGATAGTACCCAGGATAACCGTAGTCGTAGTATCGGAAACCGACCGGAACACCAAATCCGATCCCAACCGAGATCCGCGCCTCTGCCCGTGGTGCCACGGCAAACGCGAAGGCACCAACTGCCAGACCGATCAGAAGAAACTTTTTCCAATTCATATTAAACCCCCCGTTGAAGTTGATTATTGAACACAACTTAAGACGTACTGTTGACGTAAAGTTGCTAAAATTTATTCGGAAGGAACAGCGTCACCGCTCGGGTATCCGATAACGCAAACGTCCTCTCCGATCCGCTCGTACCGAATGCGCTCAAGCCGAAGCGCCTGCTCGGTCAACCCAGCGCCCCTTCCGGGAAAGGCCACGACGGGGCCTCCGGTGAGGACTGGCCCAAGGTATAGCTGAACCTTGTCGACGAGGCGCTGATCCAGGGCTTGGCCCAGTATTTCGCCTCCGCCCTCTATGAGCACGCTCGTGATTTCTTGCTCGCCAAGCTCGCGCAACAGGACGTCCAGATTTTTTTCGCGATGAACGACTGTCCGTGCGGCGAATCGATCCGTAAAAATCCGGGCGCGACGGGGTAGCATGCCAGAGCGCGAAAGAACGACGCGCCATGGTTGCTTTGCCCCGCGCAACCGCGCGGTGAGACGCGGATCGTCGGCCCGCAATGTCTCGGCACCGATTAGAATTGCATCGACTTGCGCACGCAATTGTTGTGCGTGGCGGCGCGAAGCGGGGCTGGTGATCCACCGTGTCTCACCGGGTGGAGGCGATAATCGCCCATCGAGACTCATCCCGCATTTGGCGATGACAAACGGACGCCTGGTCCGAATCCATTTGTTATACGCTTCATTGAGCGCGGAACACTCTTGGGCCAACACTCCGGCGCGCACGTCGAGACCCGCTTCCTTGAGCAGTTCGATCCCACGTCCAACGTGCCTGGGGTTCGGATCGGTCGCGCCAATCACCAATCGCCGGACCCCCGCCTCAATAATCGCTTCGGTGCAAGGCCCGGTTCGTCCTGTGGTCGAACAGGGTTCGAGCGTCACAAAGAGGATGGCGCTTTTCGGGACCGGTTTTTTGAAACTACGAAGGCATTCGATCTCGGCATGAGCGCCTCCTGCGCGTTCGTGACGGCCTTTCGCGGCAATCGTTCCATCAATGACGAGGACCGCTCCTACTGCGGGATTAGGGCTTGTTTCGCCGAGACCACTGCGCGCTTGGAGCAGAGCGGCGCGCATGAAAATCTCGTCCGGGTGCGGTGTGGTCACAGGCAGAGATATCCCGCCTCTGGGGTCCAGGCAAATTTGCTAGCCAGGGTTTGAACACGGGGGCCGTTCAAAGAGGGATAACTTGTCTCACTCAAGGTTGCCATGAGGTTCTATTGAGTGCGACATTCCGTAACAATATCAACTGCGAAGCTGAATTCTTGTTGGATGCTAAATACCTGATAAGAATGTATTTATACCATGAATGTCCCAGAGACACGCGTCTTGGTATTTCTTTAGCTCTATGGTCGCGAGTCTTTAACCAAACCAATTTAGTCCAGAAAGGAAACATATGAACTTAATTCGCTACCAAAACCCAAACTCCGTGCTGTATCCATCGCTTGATCGCTGGGCCAGTCTTCGGAACAACCTCGACACACTCTTAGAATTGCCCTTCTTGGCGAACTCCGGACGGCAATCGCAGTTGTTCAGCGAATGGACTCCTGCGCTCGATCTTTATCAAAACAACGACAACATCGTCGCCGTCGTCGAGCTTCCCGGCATGCGCAAGGAGGAGATCGAAATTTCGCTTCATGACGGAACGCTAACCATTAGCGGCGAGCGGAAAGAAGAGACCAGCCAGGAAAACGGCGCCGCTCGCACCGAACGCTCCGTGGGCAAATTCCGCCGCAGCATTACGCTTCCGACCCGGGTCGACGTGAACAAGGTCAGCGCCACTTACAAGGATGGCCTTCTGACCGTGACGCTCCCGAAAGCGGAGGAAGCGAAGCCGAAGCAAATTCCAATCAATCTTAACTAAGCAACTTTCAGAAAGGAAAACTATGAACACTTTAGTTCGTGAAAACCGCAGTAGTAACGGCGATCAGCAGGCGGCCGAGCAATTCATCGCGCCGGTGGCAACTGTTCTCGAAAACACCGATGGCTATACGCTGGAGGTGGAAATGCCAGGGGTGAACAAGGAAAACCTTGAGATGTGGGTCGAAAACAGCGAGCTCACCATTCTTGGCCGGCGCTCGATGCCCTCGGTGGAGGGCACGCTTATCCACCGGGAATCGCGCCCGGAAAATTTCCGGCGCTCGTTTGAGCTCGATCCCTCGATCGACGCGGGCAGGATCAGCGCGAAGATCGAGCAAGGCGTCGTGATGTTGACTCTGCCGAAAGCGGAGCAGGTCAAGCCGCGCAAGATCGCCGTAGCTTAAACAAATTATTTGGTTAGCAGCGCAGGCCGCAAGCTGTGACGTTTGCGGCCTGTCGTCATTTTCCGACACCCCGCCGGAGCTTTTCTGCTTGGCGAACTTACACAGCAGCCGTACGTAAGGAACTCTCCTATGGCCACGAAAACCGAAGAAAAACCCCCAGAAGATAAAGTTATTGCAGCCCGCAATAAGAACCTCGACTTGGCGATCCAACAGATCGCGAAAGACTACGGCGACGGCGCAATCATGCGCCTCGGCGATGATTCCATCGTCGATATCGACGTGATCCCCACTGGCAATATCTTGATTGATCGCGCGCTCGGTGTGGGAGGATTCCCGCGCGGTCGAGTGGTGGAGGTTTTCGGGCCCGAATCTTCCGGCAAGACCACGCTCACGCTGACCGTCATTGCGCAGGCGCAAAAGCGTGGAGGCCTCGCGGCTTTCATCGATGTCGAACATGCGCTCGATCCGCAATATGCCCGGCGGCTCGGTGTGAATCTCGACGATTTACTCGTCTCGCAGCCGAGCTCCGGGGAAGAAGCGCTCCGCATCTGCGAGACGCTGGTGCGCTCAAACGCGCTCGACGTGATTGTGCTCGATTCTGTCGCCGCTCTCGTCACGAAGGCGGAGCTGGAAGGAGAGATCGGCGACGTTACAGTCGGCGCCCAGGCGCGGCTCATGAGCGCGGCTTTGCGAAAGCTAACCGCGTTAATTTCGAAAGCGCGAACCTGTTGCGTTTTCACGAATCAGATCCGCGAGAAGATCGGCGTGATGTTCGGAAATCCGGAGACGACTCCAGGCGGCAAGGCACTCAAATTTTACGCCAGCGTCCGGATAGATATCCGGCGTATCGGCGCGATCAAGCAGACTGACGGCGTCGTCACGGGCAACCGGACGCGGGTGAAAATAGTGAAGAACAAGGTCGCGCCTCCGTTTACCGAGGCGGAGTTCGACATCATGTATAACGAGGGGATTTCTTCGACCGGCGCGCTGCTGGATCTGGCGCTGGAGAAGCAAATCATCGAAAAGCGCGGTTCATGGCTCAGCTACAAAGGAACTCAGCTGGCCCAGGGGCGCGATGCGGGGAAAGAGGCGTTGAAGAACGACCCGGCGCTCTACGAAGAAATCGAGACGGCCGTAAAAGCCAAGCTCGACGAGGACAAAAAGTAGCAGTCGCGCAGATCGCGTTCGGGGCGGAGGATTCCGCTATGAGAATCCATCGATTCGCGGGAGCATTTTGCCTCTGTGCCTTGATCGCGGGCGCGATTTCGACCGCCAACTCGTCGGCGAAGGAGAAACGCGCTCCCGCCTTGATGCCAGGATTGGGTGAAGTGCATCACCCGGTCTCGACGAAAAATCGTCAGGCGCAGCAATTCTTCGATCAAGGATTGAAGCTCGTCTTCGGTTTCAATCATGACGAGGCGCGCCGTTCGTTCCAACGCGCCGCGGAACTCGATCCGAAACTCGCGATGACGTGGTGGGGTGTCGCGCTCACCCTTGGGCCGAATTACAATCTTCCGGTCGATCGCGAGCGGGAGAAGGCCGGCTATGCGGCCGTGCAACGCGCGCTTGCCCTCCAGGAAAACGCCTCCGAGCCGGAAAAGGGTTACATCAATGCGCTTTCGGTTCGGTATTCCAACGATCCGAAAGCGGATCTGCCCGCGCTCGACGTTGCTTACAAGGAGGCGATGGGCAAGCTCGCCGCCCGCTATCCCGACGATCTCGACGCGGCCACGCTTTATGCCGAGAGCGCGATGAATTTGCATCCGTGGCACCTTTGGACGGCGGACGGAAAGCCGAACGCGGGGACCGAAGAAATCGTTTTTACTCTGGAATCTGTTTTGAAACGGGACCCGAATCATCTCGGGGCGAATCATTATTATATCCACGCCGTCGAAGCGTCGCTGCAACCGGAGCGGGCTCTGCCGAGCGCGAATCGGCTGACAAAACTCGCGCCCAGCGCTGGTCATCTCACGCACATGCCGGCGCACATTTACGCACGGGTCGGTGATCACGCCGCGTCCGCCCATTGCAATCAGCTCGCCGCCGCCGCGGACAGAAAATTCCTCGCTGCGACCGGGCAGGAGGGCGTTTACCCGATGATGTATTACAGCCACAACCTTCATTTTCTGGCCTATGCCGGGTGTATGCGGGGCGACTTCAACGAGGCGAAAGACGCGGCCGCGAAGCTCGTCGCAAATGTTGCGCCGCACGTAAAGATGATGGCTGACTTGGAAGGCTTCATGCCGACAGGCACGATGGTGCTGCTCGCCTTCGAGCGATGGGACGACATTCTGAAATTGCCGAAACCCGATCCCGCGATGTTGAACACCACAGCGATCTGGCACTTCGCGCGCGGCGTGGCGTTCGCGAATCGGGGAAAGACCGCTGAGGCCGAACACGAGCAGGCAGCCGCTCGCGAAACAGTGGCGAAGGTTTCGCCCGAGGCGATGTTTGATCAGCTCAACAAAGCGGTGGCCGTGCTCAAAGTGCCGGAAAGCCTGCTCGCTGGTGCGATCGCGCGCAGTCGTAACGATCTGCCCGCCGCAATCGCTTCGTTCACGCAAGCCATTGCGGCCGAGGACGCGCTCAACTACAGCGAGCCGCCACCGTGGTACCCACCTGTTCGACCTGCGCTCGGCGCGCTCCTTCTGGCGAACAAGCAAGCGCCCGAGGCCGAGAAAGTTTTTCGCGCCGATCTCGATCGCAACCCGCGCGATGCCCGGGCCCTTTCGGGGCTGCGCGACACGTTGAAAGCACAGGGTCGCGACTACGAGGCCCTTCAGCTCGATCAGCAGTATCGCGCCGCGTGGAAAACAGCCGGAGTGGCGACGAGTTCGCCGCGCTGAATCAGTCGACAACCGTTTCCCGCTCGCCCCTTATCTTCTCGATCGCCAATCACCGGCGGCGAAGAGTTAGATCCCCATCTCAGGATTCCATTTGGAAATGTGCGTCGGCTCCGTCACTTTGATTTCCATGACCTCCGCCGAAATCCGCCAATCCTTTCTCGATTTCTTTCGCGAGAAACAGCACACCATCGTGCCATCGGCGTCTCTCTTGCCCGACTCGCCGAATCTGCTTTTCACGAACGCGGGGATGAACCAATTCGTCCCGATTTTTCTCGGGCAACAAAAGCCGCCGTGGAATCCGCCCCGTGTCGCCGACACGCAGAAATGCATTCGCGCCGGAGGCAAGCATAACGATCTCGATGACGTGGGACTCGATACGTATCACCACACCTTCTTCGAGATGCTCGGCAATTGGAGCTTCGGCGATTATTTCAAGAAAGAAGCGATCGAGTGGGCCTGGGAACTGATTGTCGAGCGCTGGAAACTTCCGCCGCAACGTCTCTACGCGACGGTTTACAAACCGGGGCCGAACGAGCCGAGCGAGTTCGATCAGGAAGCGCACGACCATTGGGCGCGGCTCTTCGGGAAGGCGGGGCTCGATCCCGCGGTCCATATCGTGAACGGCAACAAGAAGGACAATTTCTGGATGATGGGCGATACCGGTCCCTGCGGCCCGTGCTCTGAGCTGCACATCGATCTCACGCCTGCGGGCGATACCAAAGGATCGCTCGTGAATGCTGGCGATCCGCGCTGCATCGAGATTTGGAATCTCGTCTTCATTCAGTTCAACGCGGACGCTGACGGCGCATTCTCGCCCTTACCTCAGCGGCACGTCGATACCGGAATGGGTTTCGAGCGAATGACCGCGATGATTCAGGGAACAGAAAACTTCGCCGATTTCTCCCATCCGATTTCAAATTACGAGACCGACATTTTTCGTCCTATCTTCGACGAGATCGAAAAACTGAGCGGGAAAAAATACGGCTCGACCGTCCCCATTGTAGGGCAAGCGCCTCGCTTGCCGGACCAAGACGAGGGCAGCCGGAGCGGCCGCCCTACAAACGATCCAGAGCACGAAAAGATCGACATAGCCTTCCGTGTCATCGCCGATCACATCCGCACGTTGAGTTTCGCGATCGCCGACGGCATTCAGCCGAGCAACGAAGGGCGCGGCTACGTCTTGCGCCGGATACTGCGTCGTGCGGTCCGCTATGGGCGAACACTCGGGTTTCATGAGCCCTTCTTTTATGAACTGGTTGATGTTCTTGCGCGCGCGATGAGCGAGGTCTTTCCAGAATTGCGCGCGAAACAGAGCCTGATCAAGGACACCCTGCGCCGTGAAGAGGAAGGGTTTAACAAGACGTTGGACAAGGGAATTGCGTTATTCGAAAGCGAGGTTTCGCGTTTGGGTGGCACATCAGAGTCTCGTCTGATTTCGGGAGCATTCGCCTTTCGGCTCTTCGATGAACAGGGGTTTCCCCTGGATCTCACGGAGCTCATGGCGCGGGAACGGGGACTCACGGTCGACAAGGAGGGTTTCGAAGGGTTGATGGAACAACAGCGCTCTCGCGCAAGGGCGTCTCAGAAGAAGACGGTGATCGAACTGACGCATTCCGACGAGAAATTGATCACGAATTTCCTTGGTTACGATCATGATCACGCTGGTGCGGATGTGATCGCGGTCACGCCGGTGAATGGAAAGATCGCTGTAGTTCTGAACAATTCAGTCTGCTACGCGGAGATGGGTGGACAGGTTGGCGATACTGGTGAGATTCGGAGCGAGGATCGGCGCTGGAAGATCTCCGACACCAGAAAAGCGGGGGGCGCGTGGATCCACTTGCTCGAGGGAGATGACGCTCCGCGGGATGGAGAGCATGTGACCGTAGGATTTGAGGCGCCGCGTCGCCGTGCGATCGAACGGCATCATACCGTCACACATCTCTTGCATTGGGCGCTGCACAAATTGGTGTCACATGAAGCGACGCAGAAGGGGAGCTATGTCGGCCCGGAGAAATTGACCTTCGATTTTTCGAGCGCGGCGCTGACGAGAGAGCAGAAGCACGAGGTTGAGAAGCTGGTGAACGAAAAGATCGGCGAGAATGCTCCGGTTTCCTGGACGGAGATTCCGTACGTGGAGGCGAAGAAGCGCTCGGACATTCAGCAATTTTTTGGTGACAAATACGGCGATAGTGTGCGCGTGGTGCAGATTGGCGGCGAACCGGAGCGGCTGAACGGTTATTCGATGGAGCTTTGCGGCGGGACACACGTTCGGGCGACGGGGGACATCGGATCATTTCGGATTGTCCGGGAGGAGGCGATTGCGGCGGGCATTCGGCGAATTGAAGCGGTCGCGGGCGAGGCGGCTCGTGATTGGGCGAAGCAGGAAGCCGCGAAACAACAGGAAAAGTTTGAAGCGCTAGCGCGGAAGAAGGATGGCATCGCAGCCCTGCCCGCGTTCGCCGACAGCGCGGAGTCGAGCGCAATGCTGGAACAAGTTGATGCGCGCTCGGCGCATCTGGAAAAGCTCGAGGCCGAAGTTCACGACTGGGAGAAGCAGTATGCCAAGGCTTCCGAAGCCGACTTAAGAAGTCGCGCGGAGGTTATAGCGAGCGAACTGGCCGCGGCGCACGCTGGAGAAAAATCCTGTGTGGCGGAGGTGCCGAATGCCGATGGTAAATTGCTTCAAGCGGTCGTCGACGCACTAAAGCCAAAGTTCAACGGTCCCATCTTTCTCGCGGGAGCAAGCGATGGACGCGTGGCGTTGATTGCATCCGTGCCGAAGGAACTCATGGCGAAGATTCAGGCGAACAAGTTGATTCAGGAAGTCGCGCCCATCGTGGGGGGCAAGGGCGGCGGCCGGCCGGAGGGCGCGCAAGGCGCGGGGAAAGATGCGGCGAAGATCGGCGATGCGTTGACCCGGGCGCGTGAGCTGCTTGCCTAAGGAGCGACGGTTTAAAACCGCCGTTTTTTTGGCGGGCGATTTGGAAATCGCCCCTCCTTGATTCAAAAGCGCAGCTAGGATGGCAGCAAGAGCGTCACGAACGCGGTCGCTCCCACCGCGATGACCAGAATCACCAAATAAACAATTCCGCCCAGCACGAATTTCAGGGTGGTGAAGAACCAGCCCTGTCCATAAACGCGGCGGATCGAGAGAAAGATCTGCACGAAAATCGCGCAGGACATGAGCCCGATGATCCACCCACTCAGCGCCGGTAACGTTCGGTTGGCGGCCATGGCGGCGAGCGCAGTTATGATAACCGCCACATAAAGAAAGGTGTGGATGTGAAGCGCGTAGACCAAATGCTCGACGTAGAAACGCCGTTTGCGGATGTAGAGAACTTTCAGAACGAGGGCAAACAGCGGGATACAGCAAAGCATCATCACTGGGATGTTGCTTCTTAGTGTGTCCAGGAAAAGCCTGGCCTTGCTGCCGTCCTCGCCAATCTTGTCCTTAACCTGTTGTTCCATCCATGCTCCGAAGGGTGTTTTCTTTCCGTCTTCCGGGCCCATGGTGAAATGGAGGGGCTCCTTTTTCGGTAGCTTGGGTGTAGCGCTCACTGCCGGCGGCTCTCCTGGCTTGGTTTCTATTACAGGATCGGGCGGTTCGGGAATGCGTGCGATGGCGCTGGACATCTTCGCGCGTTCGCCTGGATCGAGTTTCTTTCGAAGAGTAGATTTGAGAAAATCTTTGAAGACTGTCTTGAGCTCGCCGCGTTCCTCCTCGGTGAGGACTCCCTGGCCCTCGGATAGTTTCGTCCGCGCCGCTTCCACCTTCTCGCGTTGCTCCGGGCTGAGCGGCGACTCCGGCGCGGTCAATTTGCCGAGACTGGACACGAGCTCCGCACGGTCCTGCGTCGTCAATTCGATCGGGCCCGGCGATTGTAAATTGAGGGCGCGTGCTACGAGAAAGAAAAGGACGCTGGCGATCAGATAGAGGCGAAGCGGATGAACGTAGCGGGCACGGCGACCGGCGTTGAAGTCGTTCGTCAGCTTCCACGGGCGAAGCAAGAGCAAGCTCATCGTTTGGAGAAATTTCGTGTCCCAGTTCAAGAAGGAATCCGCGGCGTCCAACACGACCCGAAAGATCGAACGGCGGTAGTCGATCGCATGCTGTCCGCATTTCCCGCAGAACTCGCCCGTTAAGGGTGCGCCGCAATTCTCGCAATGGGTCAGCGGCTTCGCGCGCACTTTCGACCGGCGCCGGAGACCAAAGACTCCGCGACGTCTCGGCGGCTCCTCAGCCGCTGACGAAACCGAGTCAGCCAGGATCATTTGGTCGATTTCGTCGCTCATGGAATCTACGTCATTTTAGCGCGGCCCAGACCCGATGCACATCATCGTGATCTTCCAACGCCTGGAGGAATTCGCCGGCGCGGGCCCGTTCTTCATCGCTGAGGCCCGGAAAGTTTTTCGCAATATGGCCCAGCTCGCTGGTCACAACTGTCCATCCATTTGCTGCCAGCCATTGCGAAACCGCGTGCAAGTCAGCGCGTTCGGTGATGAAACGCGCGCCGGCAGCTCCCTCTGGAATATCGTCGTTTTCCGCGTGCGAAAGCGGCTCGACATTTTGCGCGCCCGCCTCGATCGCCGCCGCTTCGATATCCGCGGCCGCGTCCGCATGATGCGCTTCGACCAGGCCGACGTGGTCGAAGAGGAACTTATTGCTGCCCGGAGTGCCGAGCTGGCCGCCTTTCCTGAAAAGCACGCGGATTTCCGGCGCGGTGCGGTTGTTGTTGTCGGTCAGGATCTCGACGATCACCGGCACCTTGTGGGGCGCGTAACCTTCGAAGACGACATGTTCCATGACGAGCTTGTCGTCCCCGATGCCCGCTCCCTTTTTGATCGCGCGTTCGATCACGTCGCGCGTCACGCTGGCTTTGCGCGCTTTGTCGACTACCGCCGCGAGCCGGGGATTCGCGGCGGGTTCCGCCCCGCCGAGCTTGGCGGCGACCATGATCTCTTTCACGAGCTTTCCGACGAGCTGGCCTTTTTTCAGCCCCGCGACTTCTCGTTTGGCGTGAAGCCATTGGCGACCCATACCGCCGATGTAGCAGGTGGGTGGCAGCTCAGCAAGCCGGCACGCGCAGGAGAGAATGCTCGCCCACGATTCGCTTTCCTGTAGCGGCGGTCTATGACCGCCGTCATCGCTCGTCGTGAATCCTTTCGGCGGTCACAGACCGCCGCTACAGAGGAGAAGAGCGACTAGTCGCGAAACAGGAACAGCGTAGCGGTGCCGGCGACCCCGATGGCGAAAAGCACGAGATCGTCCGCGACGAAGTAGGGATACACCATCAGGGCAAGACCAAGGAACATCGGTTTCCACACATGCATCCGTTTCCCGTAGACAAACGCAACAAAGCCGATCGATCCGAAGAGCAATCCGCCGATGAGATTCGCACCGCTGAAAACCGGCATAGTCTCTTTCGAGCTACTTTCGCGCCATCCCCCTCCGCCTGTTGCCGCTTCGCTATGCGAAGCGAAGTGGGCGAGAAGAAGCGGTTCCACCCCATGGCGGACGCCGCCCACAGGGCGGCGGCTACAGAAAACTTAGGATTGACCCTGCTCGCGTGGCGATGCCACGATTCGCCCGCGCAACCTTAACCAAGGAGACAAAGTGGCGTCGCAACTCTTTAAAACGAAAAGCCCTGAGCTGTTGATGCGGGAATCGGAACACCCGGATCGCCTGATGAAGCGCTCTCTTTCCGCGCTCGATCTGACCGCTCTCGGAATCGGCGCGATCATCGGCACCGGCATTTTCGCGCTGACCGGAACCGCGGCGGCGGGGGAGCGAGTAGAAGCCGTGACGAGCAAGCTGGGCACTCCGGTGCTTAATTTCATCCAATCCTGGATGATGCATTCCGATCTGGTTCTGGGCCGGCCGGGCGCGGGTCCCGCCGTGGTTTTTTCCTTCGTTGTGGCGGCGATTGCCTGCGGATTTGCCGCGCTCTGTTACGCGGAGCTCGCCTCGATGATTCCGGTCTCTGGCTCCGCTTACACCTACTCGTACGCGACGCTGGGCGAGGTCATCGCGTGGATAATCGGGTGGGATTTGATCCTCGAATATGCGGTCGGAAACATGGCCGTCGCGGTGGGTTGGTCCGGTTACTTCGTCAAGCTTTGTGGAAGCCTTTTCGGACTGAAGTTTCCTCTTTGGGCTGTGACCGACACAAAAACCGCCGTCGACCTTCTGGAGAAGAACAGCGACGCCCTCCAAGACTTTTCGTCGACGACACTGCCGACGATTTTCGGACACGCCTTCGCGCTTAACCTCCCCGCGTTTTTGATCGTCGCCGCCGTGACCGTGCTTTTGATTTACGGCATTCGCGAAAGCGCGCGCACAAACACCACCATCGTCATCATCAAAGTTGCCGTGGTCGTTTTCTTCATTTCGTTCGGTGCTTTCATGGTGCATCCGACTAATTGGCATCCGTTCATGCCGAACGGATTCGCTGGCGTGATGAGCGGCGCGGCCATCGTCTTCTTTGCCTTCATCGGCTTCGATGCCGTTTCAACTACGGCTGAAGAAACGAAGAATCCGCAGCGCGACATGCCGATCGGAATGATCGCGAGCCTGGTTATCTGCACGCTTCTGTATGTCTTGATGTCAGGCGTGCTGACCGGAATTCTGAAGTACACGGTCTATCTGGGCGATTCCGCGGCCGTGGCCACAGCCTTCGCGAGCAAACCCTGGGCGCAGGCGCTGGTCAGTGCGGGTGCGCTCGCCGGCATGACTTCCGTTCTGCTCGTCTTCCAACTCGGCCAGCCGCGCATTTTCATGGCGATGGCGCGGGACGGGTTGCTGCCGCAATATTTCGCCCGGCTGCATGCGCGTTATCGCACGCCTTACATCACGACGATTTGGACGGGCGTGGTGGTCGGTGGCGTCGCGATGCTGACCGACATCGGTTCGCTGGCGGACCTCACGAATATCGGGACGCTGTTTGCGTTTTGCCTTGTTTGCATCGGCGTGGTGATTCTGCGGCGGACCGATCCCGGCCGGCGCCGCCCCTTCCGCGTTCCGATGGTGCCGCTAGTCCCGATCCTCGGTGTTTTCATGTGCGTGGCGCTCATGCTGAGCCTGCCGATCCTGACCTGGCTCCGCTTCTTTATCTGGCTTGCGATCGGGATGCTGATCTACTTTTTTTACAGCGTTCGGCATAGCCGCCTGGCCCATGGCATCGACGAGGGTCCGACCGAAGATATTCTCCCCCCGATAATCAAACCTTAAGAATCGGCCTGCGCTTGAGTGTGGATCGTGCGCTCCGTCGCGCGATGCTCTTGTTTCCCGGCTCCGCCGGCGTTCTTTGCCATCGAGCGCGGAGCGCTCGATCCACCCAGCGAGATCGCTACTTCTCCCCTTTGTCATAAAAAAGGATGTTGATCAGTAACACCACGCCGCCGCCGGCCGCGGCAAGGAAGAGAAGAATCGCCAGGCCGGGATAACCCCAAATGCGGAAGCTGGTTTCCACGCGCATCAACATCGCCGCGCCGACAATCAACGCGGCGATGATCAACCCAACCGTGATGCGGTTTGCCACTTTCTGAAAGCCGACAACGAGCGTCTTTTCGTCGATCGCATCCACCGAAAGCTTCAGCTCGTTGTTCGCGATGGCGTCGATGATCTTGTTGATCCGCGCCGGCAATCGCTGGACCAAATCCTTCAGCTCGAGGACACCGCTGAAAAGATTTCCCGGCGACAAGCTTTTCATCAGCCGTTGCTGCAAGATCTGCGCGGCGTTGCGGCGAATCGAGGCATTGGGGTCGAAGTTGGGCTCAATCGCGCGCCCGACCTGATCGAGATTCAGTAGCGTCTTGCCCAGCATGGTGAGCTCGGCCGGGACGCGAATGCCGTTTTCCGCGGAAGCCTGGGTCACTTCGAGCACGAGACGCCCGACCTGCATCTGGTCGACCGTGGCGCCCTGCTGTTTGGCGACGATTTCCGCAATCGCATGGGTGAATTCTTTCTCCGCGAAATCTTCTTTGCGATCTCCGATCTTGATCGCGATCCCGGCCGCGTCGTCGCCGCGGCCTTCCGCGATCGCGAGCAACAATTGCAAGAGCTGCTCCTGCAATCCTGGCATGATCCGGCCGACCATGCCCAGATCGATTAGCGCGATGCGATAATCGTCCGTCAGAAAGACGTTGCCAGGATGCGGATCGGCATGGAAGAAGCCGTCGACCAGAATCTGCTGGAGGTAAGCGCGAAAAAGTTCTTCGGCGAGCGCCGTGCCATCGAATTCCATCCGGGCCAGGGGATGGAGATCGGTGATTTTCTTTCCATGCACGTACTGCATCGTCAAAACGCGGGAGGTGCTGTAATCCAAAATCGGCGCGGGCACGATGATCCGTTCGAACTCCCTCAGATGCGCTCCGATGGTGGTGAGGTTCGTGGCTTCCTGCCGATAATCGAGCTCACGCAGGAGGCTCTTGCGAAATTGGTCGAGCATCTGGCAGAACTCGTAGCGTTTTCCAGCGGTGGTGTGTTTATCGAGGAACTCCGCGATTTCATCCAGGGCATCGAGATCTTCCAGCAGGGCGTCGCGAACTCCGGGACGCTGCACTTTGACCGCGACCTGCCGGCCATCACGCAAACGCGCGCGGTGCACCTGGCCCAACGAGGCGGCCGCCATGGGCGTGACGTCGAACTCCGAGAAGGCTTTCGACATTCGCACGCCGAGCTCCGACGAAACGATCTTCTCGACTTCGTCGAAAGCGAACGGCTCGACTTTGTCCTGCAAGCGCGCGAGCGCTTCGAGGTATGCGCGCGGCATGAGCTCGACGCGAGTGGAAAGAAGCTGCCCGAGTTTTACGAAGGTCGGGCCCAGTTTTTCGAGATCGTCCGCCAGTTCGTTGGCCTTGGCCGCTTCCTTCGGCGTAACGCGCTGCTCGGCCTCGAGCGTCTCCTCGAGTCCGGTGTCTTTCACCAGATCCGATCGACCGTACTTAACAAAGAGCCACGCGATTTGCCGGTAGCGATTGAGGTGCTGCGGTTTCAGTGAGATACCCATAGGAGATTTGATTCTCCTTCGTGGCCCACTACGTCGATGGCCGTCAAAACCGTATTCACTCCGGGTGCCTATCGCCTCGGGAGGGCGAGCCTCCCGGCGAGCCGCGGCTCGCGTTAGATTCCGGCTCAGCGGGAGCTTCGCCCTCCCTTGCGGCAGCCGGGAAATTTGCGGTCAGCTTACGCGGCCTTCTGATAGCTGGCCTTGTCGTCGGTCTCGAGCCAATCGAAAAGCGTTGTCTTCGCTGGATCAAGACCATGCGGCTTGACCTGCTCTTCAAACCACTCCCGCCGCTCCGGATTATCATACGGGCGGGTCGCTTCGACTTCATCGCTCCAGGCTTTCACTTCCTCCGCCGTTTTCTTTTCGCCGTGGCTATCGAGCCATTTCACCATCTCTTCATCGGTGGCGCCCTTCTCCACTTCCGCTTTGAAGTCGTCGCCCTTTACGCCTTGGAATCCAAAGAGCATGTTATCGAGCGGGCAATCGAAATGGTATTCGCCGATATTCCCGGCAATGAGGGCGCAACATTTATCGTACGTCCGAGCCAAAATGGCGTAGCCACCAATCCGCACCCGCGGACTGCGTGGCGGTTCCTTCGTCAGATCCTTGCCCTTCACTTTTTCGTTCATGGATCAAGCTAAGGCGGAACGGCGTGGCCGCAAATTTTGGGCAAAAAAACGCACCCATTTTCCCGCGACATCCGTATTGAGAGTATATGAGTCAACAAAAAGAAATTATCTCCACGATCAATGGTTTGATCGAGACGCTCAAGGACGGCCAGGAAGGTTTTCGCCAGGCATCGGAGGCAGTCAAAGACACCCAGCTAAAGATGCTTTTTAGTGAGTACTCGCTCCAGCGTTCGAAGTTCGCGGGCGAACTGCAAAACGAAGCGATCAGCCTGGGCGAACATAACCCGGAAAACACCAGCAGCACCGCCGGCGCCATGCATCGAGCCTGGATCAACTTGAAGTCGGCGGTCACGAGTGGGGACGACCATACCATTCTGGCGGAGTGCGAGCGCGGCGAAGATTCCGCGGTGAGTGAATACAAGAAAGCGATGGAAGAGGAGGAACTTTCCTCGCCGATTCGCGAGACGATTTCGCGTCAATACACCGACGTGAAAAGCGCGCACGATCGTATTCGCGAATTGCGCGACGCGGCGAAGAAGAACTAGCGGCGTCCCTCTTCCGCAAGGAACGGCGGTTTTCAGCCGCCGTTTGTTAGGTCGGCGGTTGCAAACCGCCGCTCCTTGATGTGCTACGTTCGGCGATGTTTCGGCATGCCCTCGTAGCGATCGTGTGCGGGTCGACTATTCTGGTATCTCCCGTGCAGGGCGGGCAGCGAATTACACGGCCGCCTGCGGGAAAACTGTATCAGGGTCTTTACTTCGATGAACCGGCGGCGGGGCGCGATCCCACGGAGCATGATGTCGCCGCCACTGACGTCGCCCGTTTCGAGCAGACCCTCGGCGCCAAGACGGCCTGGGTTTTCTTTTCGAACAATTGGTCGGAATCGAGAGGATTTCCCGCCGCCACCTGCGATTGGGTTCGCGGGCTCGGCAAGATTCCTTACATCCGCCTCATGTTGCGCTCCGATCTCGAGCAGAACCATGCGGAAAAAACCTTCAGCCTCGCGAACATTCTCGCGGGGAAATTTGATGACGATCTGAGAGCGTGGGCGCGCGAGGCGAAGACTTTCGCCTCACCGATCCTGATCGAATGGGGCACCGAGCCAAACGGCAAATGGTTTTCCTGGAATGGGAAGTGGAACGGTGGCGCGAGGGAAGGGCCGCGCCGCTACGTCGAGGCCTGGCGGCACATTATCGATCTCATGCGGGGCGAGGGCGCGGATAATCTCCAGTGGATTTGGCACGTGAACTGGCTCGATGAACCCGATGCGAAATGGAACCGGTTCGAGAATTATTATCCCGGCGTCGATTACTGTGATTGGGTGGCGCTGAGCGCCTACGGGCCCCTCACGCCGCGCGCTGTCGACGGGACGGAGAGTTTTCGGTTCAAGATGCGCACGGCTTATCCGCGGCTGGTGAAGATCGCGCCGGGAAAGCCGATCGTCATCGCGGAATTCGGCTGCGACATTCATCATCGGAAAGTCGACGCAAGCGAGTGGGCCAGAAACGCGCTGGAAGATTTGTTCTCCGGCCGTTGGCCCGCGGTGATAGGCTTTTGCTGGTGGAATGAATCATGGGAGAACGACAACACCAGAAAGCACAATACCGACATGAATATTTTGCATGACGCCGGCCTGACGAAGGTGTTCCGCGAGCAGCTTGCGAAGCACGCCGATGCCGTGCAGGAGACGCCAATCATCGCGCCGCGTTAAAGCAAGCGTTGTCATCCCGAGCCGCCCAGACGGCGAGGGACCTTCGCACAGGCTGATCTGCTCACTTGCGCGAAAAGCGTGTCGCTCATGTTTTCGACGCTGCAGCGGCGCAAGCAACCGACGTTGCAGTTGCGAGGTCCCTCGCCGTCTGGGCGGCTCGGGATGACATGCGTTCGGACGCTTCGTTGCTTCGTTGACGCGGGTGTTCATATTGAAGCATGGTCAACATTTGCATCGAGTACACCGGCGACCTCCATTGCGACGCAGTGCATGGTCCATCACACGCGAAGATTGCGACCGACGCTCCAACGGATAACAAAGGAAAAGGCGAATCATTTTCTCCGACCGATCTCGTCGCCACGGCGCTCGGAACCTGCATGAGCACCATCCTGGCGATGGCGGCCCAGGAACACGCCCTCGATGTGAAAGGAATGACCGTGAACGTAAGCAAAGAAATGTCGAAGGATGCGCCGCGGCGGATCGTCGCACTGCCGTCCGAAGTTCATATCCCGCTGCCGCCAACGACACCGCAGCGCGCCTTACTCGAGAACGCCGCGCTCAATTGTCCGGTGCACAAGAGTCTTCCGCCCGAGATAGAGCGTCCGACAAAATTCTTCTGGGAAGGGTGATGTAGAGGCGCTCGCCGCGGCGAGCGCCGATCCGTCGCGAGTTATTTTGCCGGCTGATCCAGCAACTCCGCATAATTTCTCGCCGTGCGATTCTTCCAGTTGCCCTTGTGGTAGGCGTAGCCGGCCAGCAGCGGAAACGCCATGGTCGCTTCGGCGTAAACCATCTGCTCCGCGCCGAGATCCACTTTGCCCCACGAGTTCGCTTCCTTGAGCGTGGAGCCTGAAAGCGCCCCGTCGCGATCATCGGCGACGGTGATCTGCACGGCGTATTTGTGCATCCCGACGTCGAAGCCGAGGTAATCGCCGGCCACGACCGTATCTTGCGCAAAATTCTTCGGCACGCCGCCGCCGATCATGAGCAGCCCGCTGGTTTTCGAATCGATTTTGACTTTCGTGAGCTCGAGAAAATCTTTCGCCGAATCGATGCTGAGATGTTTCTCCGGGTGATGCCATTGATGATGGATCAACCCGAACCCAGCGCTGCAGTCGCTGAAAGCCGGGCAGAAAATCGGGACATTCTTCTCGAAGGCGGAGAGCACGACAGAGTCGCGGTTCTTCGCGTGCTCGGTGAGATGCTGGCCCATTGCCTTGATGAATTCGCGGGAGGAATGCGGGCGCGGCGGGAGCGAATCGGCGATCTCGCCCGTAGTGGCGTCACAGATCCGCAGTTGGTCTTCGTCGATGTAGGTGTCGTAGATGCGATCGATGGCGAGACGGCGCAGGATGTCGTCGCTCATGAAGACGTCGCCTTTGTAATGCTTGAAGCCGAGCGCTTCGAAGAAATCCTGGTCCACGATGATGGCGCCGGTCGAAACGATCGCGTCCACCATGTTATGGCGGATGAGATCGACCACGACGTTTTTCAAACCCGCGGAAAAAAGCGAACCGGCCAGGCAGAGAATGATCGCGCAATCCTCGTCGCAGATCATTTGATCGTAGATTTGCGCGGCGCGTCCAAGATCGCGCGCGGAAAACGCCATCTTGCTCATCGCGTCGACAAGCGGGACGACGTTGTGTTGCTTGATGTCGATGTGTTCGACTTCTTCAACGAGGAGATCGGATTTCTTTGGTTTCATATTTAGTTTTGATTGTCATCCCGAGCCGCGCAGACCGCGAGGGCCCCCGCCAATGCAACTTGCGCCTCCAGGAAGAAGCGGCGCGTGATCCAACGTGCACGCCATCATGTAACGCGGACGCGGGATGCCGTCTGTGAGGTCCCTCGCCGTCTGCGCGGCTCGGGATGACAAGCGTGGCTCGCAGTCAATTTCCATCCTCGGGATAAAGCCATTTCATGTAATCGGCCACGCCGGTTTCGAGCGGATATTTCGGCTCGTAGCCAAGGCTGTCGCGGACCCTGGTCAGATCGGCCTGGGTGTAATTCTGATAATGTTCGTGCGGGTTCTCGATGTAATCCGGCTTGAAGTCGGTGCCGAGCGAGCGGTTCAGAACATCGATGAGTTCGTTAAACGAGCGCGCATGACCCGAGCCGAGATTGTAAATTCCGCTCTGCTTGGCCTCGAGCGCCCGGATGCTGCCTTCCACGACATCCTTCACGTAAACAAAATCGCGCTTCTGGTCGCCGTGTTTGAAAATACGCGGGCGCTGCCTCGATTTCATCTGGCGCGATAGGTGATAAACCATGCTGGCCGGGACGCCCTTGTGCGCCTCGCGCGGGCCGTAGACGTTGAAGTAACGCAGGCCGATGATGATCCAGTCCTTCGATTCCTGCGCGGCGCGGTTGGCGAGGTTGTCCATGATCGCTTTCGAAAACGCGTAGACATTGGCGGGGGCGGCACCGTTTGTTTCCGCGCTGGCCGTGCTCGCCGCGCCATAAGTCGCAGCGGACGAGGCGTAGACGATCCGGGTCCGGTTCGGTTTCGCGAAATTCAGGAGGCGGCGAAAGCTTTCCACGTTGTCGTGCACCTGCACGAATTGATCGTGCAGGGTCGTGTCGGTGATCGAGGCAAGATGAAAAATCGCGTCGAATTTTTCTTCACCGAATTGCTCTCGCCAATCGAGCGTGGCGAGATTTTGCGCAACGAAATCCCCGCGATACCCGGCCAGGTTCTTGAAGTCGCCGGAGCGAAAATCGTCGATTACGGTCAGCCGCGCCCCCGGCATCCGTTCTTGCAAGGTGAGCACGACATTGGAGCCGATGAAGCCGGCGCCGCCGGTGACGAGAATGGAAGTTTTTGAGGAAGACACAGTGAACGGCCGCGACGATGCGCGCCCTTGATAAATAAATCTTGAGCGGGCAAGCGCAAGCCGCTACTTCTGGCGGCAGTTCTTTGTGAGTTTGATCAGTGGACCGGTGCGAGGAATTCCCGTGAGATTCGGGAGCAGTTGCGCTGCTGTAACTGGATTACGACTTCCCATGAGCCAATTCCCGAGATTTCGGGGGTGAAGGCGGGGAGAAGGAAGCGTCAGGGCCATTGCCGGATGCGAAAGCCAGGAGCCAGAATATTTGCCCGTTCCACCTCATTCGAGTCGCCGCGCGTGCGGACGGCCCGAAAAAACTTCTTCGCGAAAAAGAAGAATGAGAGCTGTGGACGAAGCCGGCGGCAGCCGGGCGAGTCTGCCTCTCGAAAAATTGGAGGTAACTTGTTATGCAGAATCGTCCATTATCATGGCTCTTGGCCGCCGCCTTTCTTTCGGCGGCTCCCCTTATCTGCCGCGCGGAGGATGCGGCCCCGTCAGCGCTTCCGAAGCCGGAAGTGGAAACCGAAGAAATCGTTGTCAGCGCGACGCGAATCCCGACGCCGGAAGATGAATCTCCGGCGAGTGTAAGCGTAATCACCGCGCGGGATTTGGAGATCACACAAACGCGTCGCGTTGCCGATGCGTTGCGGGAAGTTCCCGGTGTATCGGTGGCGCAAACCGGAGCGCCGGGTCAGCTCACCTCGGTTTTCACGCGCGGCCTGCGCAGCGAACATACGCAGGTCCTGCTGGATGGAATCCCGATCAATCAGGGTCTCGCCGGATTGTTTAACTTTGCGGACCTCGTCGTCGATGACGTCGATCGAATCGAGATCGTTCGTGGCCCGCAGAGCACGCTGTATGGACCTCGCGCGCTGGCCGGCGTGATCCAGATTTTTACCAAACGAGGAAGCGGAACGCCGGGCGGCGAGTTCAGCCTTGAGGCAGGCTCCAATTCCACCTTCCGCGAGACCCTCGCGAGCTCCGGAGCGATCGGGCAATTCGATTACTCAGTCGGCCTGAGCCGGCTCGATACGGACAATGAGCGTCCGAACAATCAATACCGCCTGAGCAGCGGGATCGCGAACGTCGGCTGGTCGCCTAACGAACAGTTGCGCGTCAGCAGTTTGTTTATCTACTCGCTGGCGGACACGGGAAATCCGAATTCCATCTTCAATCCCAAGCCGTTCGACAATTTTCTGACGGAAAAATGGTTGATCGCGCCTCATCTCGATTTCAAACCGGTCGATTGGTGGGAACACAAATTGATCGTGAGCTACGATCACGAGCGGCAGTTGAACGATCCAAACGATGACGGCTTCGTGGGCCCGACCCGCGCGTTATTCGAGCGAACGACGGTCGATTATCAAAACGATTTAAAGCCCGCCTCGTGGCTCACCCTGACCTCCGGGTTTTTCTACAGCCGGGTCAACGCCGGACAGGAACGTCCTTTTGTCTTGTTTGGTCCACGTTTCATTAGCGATCATACGGAAGAGACGGCAGTTTTCCTTCAGGCCAGCGTCAGCCCCTTTCAGGGGCTGAACCTGGTTGCGGGCGGACGGTACGATCACTTCAATCAGTTCGGCGACGTTTGGACATATCGGTTTGCCGGCAGCTATCTGATTGCCAAGACTGACACGCACCTGCACGCCAGCGTCGCGACCGGGTTCAGTCCGCCGAGCAGTCAGGACAAGATTTTTGGTAATAATTTCGGACTGGAACCGGAGCGCGACCTGGGATGGGACCTGGGCGTCGAGCAACGGTTTTGCAGCGGCCGGGTCGCGGTCGGCCTCACCTATTTTCATAACGATCTTTCGAACGTGATTGGGTTCAATGGTCAGTTCGATACGCTGAATCTGGGAGCGGCGCGGACGCAGGGCCTGGAAGCGGAGATGCGCGTCAACCCGATATCGGACCTAACTTTTCGCGCGAGTTACACCTACCTCGAGGCCGAGAAAACTTCCGCGGCGGACCTTCCGCTGTTGCCAGGAATACGCCTGCCGCGCCGGCCTCGTAATGAAGCCTACGTTTCCGCTTCCTATCTCTGGTGCAAGAAATTGCGGACCACGATCGAGGCCAAGTTTGTGAACGCGCGGGAGGAACTCAATCCGGTCAATTTCGGAGGGCCGAACATTGATATCGAAGATTACGCAGTTGTGAATTTGGCGGCGGAGTACGAAATCAATCCGCGCTTTTCGATTTTCGGCCGGGTCGACAACCTCGGGGGCGAGCGATACGCGGAAGTGTTTGGTTTCCCGGCTCTGGGTCGCGCCGCTTATGGGGGAATTCGTCTCCGATTTTGACGACAGGTAGGGATGGCTCTCCGAGCCGTCCGACTTTTCTTCAGCTCTGCCCTGAGGATTCGTCGGCGCGCTCGGAGAGCACGCCCTACCTAGGTGATAATAACGCGCGATAGGGCGCGGCCTGTTCGGCTTTGTTCCAGGCCTCGTAAAGATTGGCAAGGCGCTGGAGAGCGAGTCTCGTCCGCGGACTGTTCTCGGCTTGCGACTTTTTCAGGCTTTCATAGCTGGCGAGCAGGAACGATTCCGCTTCGGGAAAACGAGCTTGCGTGGTCAGAAACTCGCCGAGCGCGCCGTTGGCTGTGGCCCGCAGGAAATGTGTTTCCGGCACATTCTCCGCGCGAATGCGCACCGCTTCGCGAAGCAATTTTTCGGCTTCGGCTGTTCGCCCGGTCTGACTAAAAATCATGCCCTGCACCACCAGGGCCGTGGGGTAATTGACGTATTGGAGGCTGCTGCCCGCTCGATAGATCTCCAGCGTCGCGTTGATCCTGGCTTCGGCCTCGGCGTATTGCCGCAGAGCGAGGAGAGCCTGCGCCTGTAAACGGAGATTATCTCCGAGCTGCATGTTGGCAGCGCTGTAGACCTTCCGATAAATTCCTTCGGCTGCGCGCAAGTTCTCCTCGGCTTCCGCGAACTCTCCCTCTTCGATCAGGAAACTGCCCAGCCCGGTCAGATTTGCGCACAGCGCCGGCGTTTCATCTCCTGTTTGCCGCCGAATCGCCGCAATTCTTTCCCGAACTGTTTTGACGGCTTCGTCAAATTTCCCCTGATCGGTCTGCGTGAGAGCGAGCAGAGCGTCGTCAGGGTTATTCTTCACTTCCGGATGTGCCTGGGAGCGAAGAGCCGCCCCTTCGCGAAACAGAATTTCCGCTTTCTTTGAATCGCCTTGAGCTCGCTGCAGGAGAGCATAGCCGCTCAGCGCGATGATCAAGTAATCGGGGTTGATCGTCCCTTTTCTCTGTTCAGAGCGAAGCAGGGGAAGCTTCTCCCGGTAGAATTTATCAGCCTTGGCGTAATTGCCCGTCGCGCTTCCCCAGAGGGAAGCTCTCAAAACGAGGGTCTTTAGCGTTTCCGGATCGTCTTCACCATAAATACGCAGTTGCGCTTCCAGCGCCGCGGCCAGGTTTTGCTCCGCTAAGACGTATTGTCCAAGGGATAGGTAGCTTGAGCCGATGATTCGTTGCAACTCCGCTTTTACTTCCGGCTGATCCGATAATTCTTCGGTAGCCAATCGCTTCGATGCGTCATCCAGGATGTCCTTGACGGTTGGTTGTCTACTTAAGTTCACGGCCGGATTGGAGGCGTTCAGCGTCTTTTGCAGAAAGTTGCTGATCGCTTCGGCTTTGGCTCTCTCGCGATGGGCCGTCCGGACCTGAATGAGCGTTGCGACAATCCCACCGACCAAACTCAGCAGGACCAAGGCTGCCGCGGCGACCCCGATCCGGTGGCGGTTAACGAACTTGGAGGACCGATAAGCAAAGGTGTCCTTGCGGGC
>JBEEHC010000167.1:0-9590 GCA_041167205.1 Verrucomicrobiota bacterium | reverse complement strand
GATAATTGATGCCCAGGAGCTGACCGATCGGCGCGCCATTTCCCAGCTCGCGAATGCCGAACTTCGGAAACACATAATCCATCTGCATGACGATGAGCTTCAAAAACCCGATCAAAAGAAGAAACGCCAGAAGCCGGTAGAAGCCTGACTGACCGAGGAGCCGCTTAAATAGCCGAACGGTATCGAGGGCGCTGTCGCGGACCGTGAACCAGATACGCTCGAAGAACGCGCCGGTGGCGTATCGGATCGGCTCGGCGTCGAACTTCACTCCGTTGTCAGTCGCTTCGGCGCCTCGGCGGAGGAAATAAACCGCCGGGAAAACCAGCAGTTCGAAACCGAGGCTGACCAGAAAAAGGACGCGGTAGGTGCTGATCTGCGACCCGAAGAGATCCAGGTGCCCGTGTTCGCCTAACGACTGCCGGACGTAGTCGAAGATGCGCGCGGCGATCCAGAACCCGACGTTCATGACCATGTAGATGAGCGAGAACGAGATCGAGCGTTGCTTGACCGTCGAATATCGCCGGGCCGCTGCGATCAGGACCGGTGTCCCAAGCGCCTCGCCGATCACCAGGGGAAACAATCCGACGGCCAACGCCAGGGCCGGAGTGGTCGCAAAAACCATTACGGCCCGCGCTACCAGACACACCGCCGCGCCGAGAAAGAAAGTGCGCCGGAGACCCAGCGCGTCGGTGAGCGAGCCGGCCAACAGCGTGAATACCGTCATCGCCGGCGCCCAAACCCACCCGACCAGCGCACCGGCAGATTGGTCATTGAAGCCGAGGTCGGACGAGAGCCAAAGGATCAGCGTCTTGTTGGTAACGGAGTAGGCACAGATGATCAGGAGCTTGAGCAGGAACGTGAGCCAGAGTTCGCGTTGAGCTCCCTTGAGCACGGTGAACTTTGCGAAAAAACCGAGGAGACCCGTCGCTGCGACCGGAGGGACGCTCTCTTCCGGCACGGGGGACGGTTTGATTGTTTCTCCCACGATTTCCAACTTCAGCTAAAACATCTTCGCGACAAATTCGCGACCGTCGAAGAGTGCGAGGTCTTCGAGCTTTTCACCGGTGCCGACAAACCGTGTCGGAATTCCGAGCTCATCCTGGATGGCGATCACGACGCCGCCTTTGCCGCTGCCGTCGAGCTTCGTGACGATCAATCCGGTCAGGCCAACGGATTGATGGAACTCACGCGCCTGCGCAAGCGCGTTGCTGCCCGTGGTCGCATCCACCACGAGGAGCGTTTCGTGCGGCGCTTTCGGATCCTGTTTTGCCAGGCTGCGTTTCACCTTGCTCAGCTCCGCCATCAAATTGCTTTTCGTGTGGAGCCGGCCCGCCGTATCGCAAATCAGAAACTCGATGTTTCTGCGCTCGGCCGATTCGTAGGCTTCGTAACAAAGTGCGGCCGGGTCGGCGTTATATTGACCGCGAATCATCTCGACGCCGAGCCGTTCAGCCCAAACGCCAAGCTGCTCGATGGCTGCCGCGCGGAACGTATCCGCGGCGGCGAGCAACACGCTATGCCGATTTCGCTTGAAGAAATGCGCGAGCTTCGCGGTCGAGGTCGTTTTGCCTGTTCCATTCACGCCGACAATTAAGAGCACTTTCGGTTTAGCCGGCAGTGGAGTGATCGGAACCGGGGCGATCGGCAGGATTCGCCCGATCTCTTCGCGCGCAACTTCCGCGATATCGGCGGCGGTGATCGTGGATAGTTGCGCGCGTTCCTGAAGCGCCTTGATGATTCGCAACGTCATCGCCACCCCGAGGTCGGCGCGAATGAGCGATTCCTCGAGTTCATCCCAATCGACCGGCTTGCCGGCAAATTTCTGGATGAGAGATTTGAGAAAGTTCATTTCGTTCGGCCACCAGACAGGATTTTCCGCCTAGTTTTCCGCCGACTTCTGCGGCGCCGCCTCGCGCAATGGCCGCGTGAGATCATCTTTCACCCGGTCGAGAATTCCATTCACGAACCGGCCGGAATCGGGGCCGCCGAACGTCTTGGCCAGCTCAATCGCTTCGTTGATCGAAACGACGGGCGGTATGTCGTCGCGATAGAGCATTTCATAAATCGCGAGCCGGAGAACGTTCCGATCCACCGCCGAGATGCGATGGAATTCGTAGTTGTCGCAGTACTTGCGGACCCGATCGTCGATCTCGGGCAAATGGGCGATCATGCCGTCGATGAGCGGCTGCGCGAACTCGCGCACGCGTGGGGTCGCCGGGCAAAATTCCCAGAACTCGTCCATGCGTTCCGGGGCGCCATCGCCATGCAGATCGCGCCAGAAATGAAATTGAACCGCCGCCTGCCGGGCGAGTCGCCGTTTTCCCATAAGAACTATTTGGCGCGCAAATCTCCCATGACATTCGCGATTTCGAAAGCTGCCCGCGCCGCTTCCGTTCCGCGGTTGATCTCTGCTCCAAGGCAACGCTCCTGGGCCTGCGCTTCCGTGTCCAAACTCAGGACCGCGTTGATCACGGGAATGCCGTGCTCGACCGCAATTTGCTGCAACGCGTCTGTCACGGAACGGGCGAGGTTCTGCGCGTGACTGGTTTTCCCTTGCAGGATTACGCCGAGAGCGAGAATCGCGTCCGCCTTTTTCTGGAGCGCCAGCTCCCGCACCACGATTGGAATTTCAAACGCGCCGGGAACTTGATGAAGCGAAATGACCGCGTCGGGGGAAAGTGACTTCAATTCTTCCGTCGCATGATCGACGAGCCCTTGGACGTATTGCGCGTTGAACAGGCTCGCGACGATCGAGAAGCGGCGCTCGCCGCCGCCGGCACGGAAAGGTTGCGGAGCAAGATTCGACATTTTTAGAACTCGTTAGGCGAAGGCGCCAAACCTAGAGCAGATGTCCCATCTTGGTCTTCTTCGTCTCGAGATACTTCGCGTTGTGCGGATTTGTTTCCGTCCGGATGGGGACCTGCTCGACCATCTGGATGCCGTAACCTTCGAGGCCGACAACTTTCTTGGGATTGTTCGTGAGGAACCGAAACTTGCGCACGCCAAGATCGAAGAGAATTTGGGCGCCCAGTCCGTAATCGCGCAGATCGGTGGCGAAGCCAAGTCGCGCGTTCGCTTCGACAGTATCAAGACCCTCTTCCTGCAGTTTGTAAGCGTGGATTTTTGCGGCGAGGCCAATACCGCGTCCTTCCTGCCGCATGTAAAGGAGGACGCCATTTCCTTCATCGGCGATCTGGCGCAGCGCGGCATGTAATTGATTTCCGCAATCGCAGCGCCGTGAACCGAACACATCGCCGGTCAAACATTCGCTATGCACTCGCACGAGGGTAGGATGCGTTTTTGAAATCTTTCCTTTGACCAGCGCAAGGTGATGCGCGCCGTCCAGCGTCGAGCGATAAAGATGCAGATCGAATTCGCCATAGTCCGTCGGCAATTTCACGATCTGTTCCGCTTCGATCAGTTTTTCCTTAAGGCGCCGGTGCGCGATCAAGCTCTGGATCGTACAGATGCGCAGCCCGTGTTTCTTGCGGAACTCCATCAGCTCCGGCAGACGCGCCATTGTTCCGTCGTCGTGCAAAATCTCGCAGAGAACTCCGGCCGACTGCAGCCCCGCGATCCGTGCCAGATCCACAGCCGCTTCCGTGTGGCCGGCACGGCGCAACACGCCGCCGTCCTTGGCTCGCAACGGGAAAACGTGGCCCGGTTGGACCAGATCCTCCGGACCGGATTTCGGGTTCGCGATGGTCTGAATGGTGGCGGCGCGGTCGTGCGCGCTGATGCCGGTGGTCACCCCGTGCGCCGCATCCACCGAGACGGTGAAATCCGTGTGATACATTTCGCGGTTCTGCGCGACCATCCGTTGCAAGCCGAGCTGCTCCGCCCGGTCGTTCGAGATGGGAACGCAAATCAATCCGCGCCCGTGCATGGCCATAAAGTTGATCGCATTTGGCGTCGCCTTCTCCGCCGCCATGACGAGATCGCCTTCGTTCTCGCGATCGGCGTCATCGGTCACGATGACGATCTTCCCGGCCGCGATATCGCGCACGACATCGTCGATCGTGTCGAATTCAATAGTTACCGGCGCCTCTGCGATCACCCGATACCATTACTTCCGGGGGCCTATTCAGCAATCTGAATTCACTTCGCGTTCGTCACGCCAATCGCTTCCCCCGGGTGGGCCGCTCGCCTACCGCGAGGCAGCAAGTTCGCGCCGTGCAAACTCAGACATCCAAAGCGAAGCCTCTTTGCTTAATTCCGCCGCGCTCTGCAGCCCCAGCTTTTCCTTGATCCGCATTTGATGCGTCTCGATTGTTTTCACGCTCAGATGCAGCTCCGCGGCGAGGCGTGTGGCGCCAAAGCCACGCCCGAACAAGGAAAAAACCTGCAACTCTCGATCGCTCAGTGACGTGACCTTCGAGTCTTTTGGTTTTATTTGACCGATGGCAAGATTTTCAAGCAACCGGCGCCCGACGCTCGCACTGGCGTAGAGCTCGCCTGCCAGAATCCGGTGTAGCGCCACCAAAATTTCCGCGGTGTCGTCTCCCGCCATGAGATAAGCGCGTGCCCCGGCCCGAAAGGCCCGTTGCACCGCGATGGCATCGTCGCGCTTGCTCAGAACCAGCGTTCGCGAAGTGGGAAGAAGTTTCTGAAAATCTTTGATCAACCCAATGCCGTCGCCACCCCTGAGGGTAAGGCCAGTGACCACCAGTTCAGGCTGATGCTGTTCGAAAAGCTCTCGCGCGGTGGAGGCCGCATCGGCCTGCCCGCAGACCGAGAACCGTCCGGTCCCGGTCAGGAGGATCGCAAGGCCGAGGCGCGTGACGGGCGAGCTATGAATGATGAGAACGCGTGGTCTGTCGGCCTGTCTTATCGGGGATAACCCCCTAGGCCGTTTTTGTCTTGGGCGACTCCGCAAAAGGTTTCGGACGCGCTTGACTGCTCCTTTTCCAGAGTGCGCCGGGGAGTCTCTGCGCGGTGACTGTCGTCGCATAACGTATTTGCCTCATTAGCGAAATACGAGAAACGACGGTCGAAGTCGGGGAAAAACTTCAGGGGGACACCCGGATATCCAAAAGAGCCGCCGCCTGTTTTCATCCTGGTGTATCCGGGCCTTCGAGTTTCACGGCCGAAAGGCAACCTCCCACAGCTTGGTCACAATAATCAGTAATAGCCCCAACTCCTATGATCAAAGTAACCGCAGATATCTTTTCCGGCCGGCCTAATCCCGAGTGGGTCGTATCCGGCACCGAAGCCGAGGCAGTCTTGCGCGGTCTATCTCAGAAAACCGCGGCTGCTGCTTCACTCGACTCTGGCTTTCAAGGGTTGGGCAATCGCGGGCTCATCGTCGAAATCCTTGATGATCATACGCCTTCCGAGCACGGGGTGCCTGCCACCTTTCGTCTGGCCGGCGGTGGAAGCCGCGAGGAAAGCCACGCCCGCGAAGTCGCGGAACGCTTGATCGCCGCAATGACGAAGCAAGGCGCCGGACAACATCCGGCTGTAGCCAGTGCCGCAGCCGACAGTGGGTCTTTGCCGCTCAATGCAAATTCGAAGAAACTCATTCTCGCTGGTTTGCCCGGCAACGCAGGCTCGGTGGCGACGCACACGGCAGAGCAGGCGAGTACGATGGATGAGGGGGCCGACGCCGGAGCGTTAGCGATCTGCCAGTTCGAAACCACAGCCTTCAATCCCGGCTTTTGGAACGATCCCGCTCACATTTCCAAGAACAACTGTTACAACTATGCCAGCAATCGGCGCACGGATACCTTTGCCCAGCCAGGGCGCGCCTCCGGCCACATGTATGCTCACATCAACTGCAACGATGTTGGCAACGGTGCCGTGAGTGATGGAGGCACCTTCTCCTGTGCGCCCCCGTCACAGAAAAACCGCTGGTACATGGCCCTGGTCATCGCCCCGGGATATGATTACCACTGGTATCGCAAGGCGACGCAGGGCTTCTGGGGCCATAAGCCCGGCGGCACCGCCGCACGCAATTACGATAACTCCGGCCCCGGCCACATCGTCAACGATCCGCGGACGGCCAATCGTGGTCCTTACACGATCTTTTGTCGCTTTATGTTCGCTCAGAATAAGATGGTGGTGAAGTAATCGTCACTCGTGCACTATGCCTGATTGTGAAGAACCAGTCATATGAGGTGTCGGAACAATCGTCCTATGCCGCGCGTTCCATTCTGTCGTCAGCTAGGAGTGTTAACCACGGCGTTGCCAATACTTCTGTTCTCCCCCTGCGTGCTGGCTCATCCCGATAGAGTCATGAATTCCGCTCAGGTGGAAGTTGACGTGTTTAGCGGCAGGCCAAATCCCGTTTGGAATTTGACTGCGGCGGAGGCGCAGGCGTTTGTCGAGCGCTTTGCCGCGTTGCCCTCGCTCCCTGGCAATGGCGCCAGTGCTGAGCACCAGGGTCTTGGCTACCGCGGGCTAAAAGTCAATCTCCTTTCCGAGGGGCGTAAAAGACGTGTCTCTATCGGTCACGGAAAGGTCGTCGTTGAAGAACCCGATTCTCAGAAACCCCGTCAATTACAAGACCCCGAAAGGGGCCTGGAACAATGGCTTCTCCAGACCGGACGTGAGCATCTGGATCCCGATCTCTTTCACCATTTGTTGGATGAGACGGCAGGAGGAGCACGGGAAATCTAGATTCTCTACGCCGTAATAACCCTTTCGAAAGCGAGTAATTGGAAAAGCGGAAACAAAAACTAGAAAACCAAGAAAAAAGTAACAAGCAATATGCCAAAATTAAGTCCCCCTGACCTCAACAAGATTCTTAAGGCAACAAATGCAAGATGGAAGGCCAAGCCGGCAAAGAAAGAGTATGCGTTAGGCTACTCGCCCGGGCCCGAGGAACACCCACTCGCGACTCGCGAATTGTTGGCGCGCGCCAATCATCAGCAATTCATGGCGGCTGCCGTGAGCGCGCTCGGCTATCCCCTGGGGTTCGATTGGAGGAGTGCCGCGGGAAAAAACTATGTCACCCCCATTAAGGATCAAAAGCAGTGCGGTTCGTGTGTGGCCTTTGGCTCTGTCGCCACAGTGGAGTCTAACGTTCGTGTGCAAAAACATCAGCCTACTCTGAACATCGACCTGTCCGAGGCGGACTTGTTTTTCTGCCACGACGGTGTTTCGGGCGGATCTTGCGGTGGTGGATGGAATGTCAACCCGGCGTTGACCGTGTTTAAGAATGCGGGCGTTCCAGACGAGAGGTGTTTCCCCTACACGGATCACGATCAACCTTGCAGACGTTGCGCCGATTGGAAGAGTCGGGCGACCAAGATCAAGGCGTTTCATGCCATCACGATGGTGACGAGCATGAAAGCCTGGCTCGCCAAGTACGGCCCTTTGGTTACCTGCTTCACGGTCTACCAAGACTTCTTTTCCTATCACACGGGCGTTTACCACCATGTGAGTGGTCCCCGGCGAGGCGGCCACTGCGTCTGCTGCATCGGTTATAACGACCCCGGTCGTTATTGGATTTGCAAAAACAGCTGGGGCGCCGGCTGGGGAGACCATGGCTTCTTTAAGATCGCCTACGGACAGGTAGGTATTGACGCCACGATGTGGGGCGTGGAAATATAGGTCCCAAGGAGCAAGAGCGTGCCGGATTGTATTCTTACTGAAAAGGACAATGGAAAAGAGGTGGAAGTGCCCGTAGGGAAGCAGGTCAGAATCGACCTGCCTGAGAACCCAACGACGGGTTATCAATGGAGTTTGAGTGATCTTAAAAGCGGAGTTCTCGCATTGAAGTCTGATGACTACGCTCCCAACCATCCTTCCAGTATGGGCGGGGGTGGGATCCGGCAGTTCTTGTTCGAGGCGGCGTCCCCTGGAGAATCCAAACTTTGCCTCAAAAACATGCGGGCCTGGGAAGGAGAAGAAGCGGCTGTCAAAACATTCACTGTGACGGTGATTGTCGGCAATGAAGGGAGAGTGTGACTTTGCTTTACACACGATCAGACGCTCGATCGGCCACAGGCGAGGACGACGCAAGTGTCAACCCTCCAAGATTCTTATTAAGACAAACAAATGTTAACGTCAGGATGAAAGGTCTTCCTGGCTTCACCGAAAAAACCTAACAAGTCAAAGCACAACAATATGCCCTCAACCGCACTAAAAAAACGTTCCCCGAAATGGTATGGATGGCTGCCGGATCTGCCGGATCATCGCGACCGTCTTTACGCTTCGATCGCGCCTAAAGTCGCGGCGATGCCCCCGAAGATTGATCTTCGCGCGGGCTGTTCGCCGGTCGAAGACCAAGGTCAACTCGGCAGCTGCACGGCAAACGCGCTGGTAGGCGCGCTGGAGTTTCTGGAGAAGAAAGATGGCGTCGCGTTCGTTGATCTCAGCCGCCTGTTCGTTTACTACAACGAGCGCGCGATTGAAGGAACGGTGGACAGCGATTCCGGCGCATTCTTGCGCGACGGAATCAAGTCGCTGGCTAAGCAGGGCGTCTGTTCAGAAGGGACCTGGCCGTATAAGATAGCCTCTTTCAAGAAAAAGCCGCCTGGGGCCTGTTATACGGCCGCTCGAAAGCACCGGATCCTTTCCTATCATCGCATCAATTCCGTCGACGAAATGCGGGCCTGTCTCGCGGACGGCTATCCCTTCGTCTTTGGGTTTACGGTTTACACATCCTTCCTATCCAAGGCTGTGGCGCAATCCGGAGTACTTAACATGCCGGGGCCAAATGAACAGGTGGATGGGGGTCACGCTGTCATGGCGGTGGGTTACAATGATGCGCAGAAGCGCTTTCTTATTCGTAACTCCTGGAACACAAACTGGGGTATGAAAGGTTACTTTACCATGCCCTATGCCTACCTGGCAGACCGGAACCTGTCGGACGACTTCTGGACGATACGCGCCTCGGAGGAGGGCTAAGGTCCCATTCGGAAACGGCGGATCGTTGTTTTCAAGGAAACGATGGCATCAGGACAACCTGAGCGGGTCCCATCCCCGCTCGCGAGAAATTAACCATGACTAACTACCTGAATCTTTGGAACGGCAAACGCGGCGCGGACGCGCACGTCAAGTGTATCGGCATACGCGGGGCCTTCAATCCGCACGGAAACCAGCTCGGTGTGTATGATGACGACTTCGTCTTGTCCATCGGCGACAAGGTCTCGGAATGGAAAGGCTCGACCGATCCAGGCCAATTTTATCTTCAGCATCCTCTAAATCCGCAAGGTTGCGCCCAGCTAAAAGAGGGGATCCATATGTTCAAGGTGGGCACCCACCAGGGGCGATTTCTCGCATTTGTTCAGGCAGAATCCGTTCATGTAAACCGGCTCGACAGCAAAGGACAGGTGGAGACGGTTGAGTTCGGCGAGTTTGGCATCCACCTCCACAGCGGCGGGCCGGGTCTCAACGTTGATCGGTTTAGCGCTGGCTGCCAGGGTGATCCAGTCGCCCGAAGGTTACTTCAAGGGTACGTGGCTCCAATTCTTTAACCCCGCAGCAGAGGCCATGAACAAGGCCGGCCAAGGATTGTTGCCCTATATGCTCATAACCAAAGCTGACCTGCCCGATCTATGAGAGTCGAGCTATGAACCAGCCAAAGTATTGGAGAATCTCGGACCGCGCGCTCAGAAACGGCCAACCGAGCGGCACCGATCGCG
>JBEEHC010000166.1:0-10791 GCA_041167205.1 Verrucomicrobiota bacterium | reverse complement strand
CCCACGATCCTTCAAACGGATGCTCTGCGACCGGCATCAGCTCGATATGCGTGTAGCCCATTTCCTGAATGTAGAGCAGGAGCGTCTCCGCGAGCTCGAGGTAACTCAGCGACCGATTGCCTTCTTCAGCCTTGCGCCGCCAGGAGCCGAGATGCACTTCGTAAATACTGAGCGGGCTGGTGTGCAACCGCCGGGCCGGCCGCGCTTCCATCCACTCGCTGTCGTTCCACTGATAACGGTCGAGATTGTAAACGAGCGACGAGGTCTGCACGCCGTGTTGATTGAAAAGCGCGAATGGATCGCTCTTGAGCAAGAGCGCGCCGGCCGGCGTTCTGATCTCGAACTTGTAATGCACGCCCTCGCCCACATCGGGCAAAAACAATTCCCAGACCCCGCTGCCCACGAGACGGCGCATCGGATTGGTCCGTCCGTCCCAACCATTGAAGTCGCCGACGACGCTGACCCGCTGCGCATTCGGCGCCCAGACGGCAAAATAAACGCCCTCGACACCGCCGATCTTGCGCAAATGCGCTCCGAACTTTTCGTAAATCTGCAAGTGATTTCCCTCGGAAAACAGATGCAGATCGATCTCGCCCATGATCGGCCCATAAGCGTAGGGATCGTGCACGATTGCCGTTGAGCCGTCCCAGCCGGAAAGGACAATTCGGTAGTCGACATCGCGCTTCATCCCCGGAAGGACCGCCTGGAAAAATCCCTCACGCCTGAGCCGCTCGGCCGGAAAACGCTGCTCTTCCTTTCCTGCAACCGCAACGCTGACCTCCTTCGCGTCCGGGCGAAAGATGCGCACCGCCAGATCATCGCCGACTCGATGCGGCCCAAGAATCCGGAACGGATCGGGATGCGCCCCGGCAAGAAAAATATTGATCTCGTCGACGGGCAAACCGGTAACTTCGAAAGAGCTCATGCGCGAACTGTCATTTTAGGCCTCTCGGAAAAAATGTCGTGCGCGGATTTTGGCCGGAGCCAGAAAACGAGAGCTACTTGTAAAGCCAGAGAAGCACCGCCGGCAGAGCGATTCCCAAGAGCAAACAGACCGTGGCGACCATTGGCCGCTGGCTGAACCGGTACGCCATGATGACTCCAACCACCGCTGTCGCCACCAGACCGATGGCAACTGCGAGCATGAAATAGCGGAGCGGTGTCGGCTGCCGCCCTGGAGTCCCGGGAATGTGCGCGTCCTTGTGCACGAAGGAAAGCGCGGCCAAGGCCGGCGGCGCAGTGTAGGTGCGATCCTTTTTCGACTCGTGCCAGTTGAATAACTGCCACGAACCGGTGACCGCGAAAAAGATGAGCATCGGCGCAAACAGACAGCCGAGATAAAGATGCAGGGTACGCAGGAATCTCATCACCTGCCGGCATACAGAATCGAACGCGCCTCGCCGAGATAAATCGCGGCCGGGTTTCGACTGAACTCGCGCCTTGTGTTGGCGAAAACAATCCTATCAAATGAGCCTGCGAAGGCACTGATTGACATCCCACGACGTGAGTCGCCCCCGAATAACGAGAGCGATCCGAAATTGCAAAGGCTGGCCAAGCGGTTTTCCAGTGCGTCGGCGCCAGCGGGTTTCGCCCTCCGTCTATGGAACGGTTTCGAAATAAACCTCGGCGGCGCCAAGCCGGGTTGCACATTGCAGGTCCACACGCCCGCGGGTCTGCGCGCGCTCCTGCTTCACCGTGATTCCCTAAGGCTTGGAGAGGCTTACATCTACGGCGACTGCGATGTCATCGGAGACTTGTGCGACATTTTTCCCATCGCCGATGATCTCATTGGACGAAAGACCAGCGTCGCAGATCAGCTCCGGACCGCGTGGAGCTTTCTTCGCTATTCGACCCGAGCCGGCGCCGCAAACCATGCTGCGAAATTGACGGGGAATCGTGATTCACGCAGGCGCGCACGGCGGGCGATCAGTTATCATTACGATCTGCCAGTCGATTTCTGGCGTCCGTGGCTTGACCGGAACCTGGTTTACAGCTGCGCCTATTTCAAGGAACCGAATACGACGCTAGACCAAGCGCAAGTCGCGAAGCTGGACCTGATCTGTCGCAAGCTGCGGCTGCGTCCGGGAGATCGCTTTCTCGATATAGGCTGCGGCTGGGGCGCGTTGATTTGTCACGCGGCAAAACATTATGGAGCGAACGCTCTGGGTGTGACGCTGAGTGCGCGACAGGCGGAGTACGCCGCGGAACAGATTCAAAAACTGGACCTGGCCGCGAGTTGCAAGGTGGAGGTCCGCAATTTCTTCGACGTCGCAGAGTGGGGGCCGTTCGACAAGATTGCCAGCGTAGGCGCGGTCGAACACGTGCAGTCGCTCGAGCGATATTTTGATTATATTTACCGCCTGCTCGAACCGGGCGGCCAGTTTCTCAACCACGGCATTACGACGTGTCCCACCCAGCCGCTACGAGAGGGCGCTTCGTTCCTGGATCGCTACGTTTTTCCCGATTATCACCTCGCGAGTATCGGCGAAACGCTCCAGGCGGCAGAGCGGGCAGGATTCGACGTGCGCGACGTCGAGAATCTACGGGAGCATTATGCGCGCACGGTGGAGCATTGGCATGAGAGGTTCGTGCGCGCCCGGGCGGAGCTCGAGCGGGTAAGCGACACCGTGAGGTATCGCATCTTCGATTTATACCTGGCCGGGACTGCCTACGAATTTCGGGTCGGCCGTTTGCACCTGCACCAGACATTGTTGTTCAAACCAGAAAGCGGCAAGCCGCTGGCGCCACAGACCCGGCACGAGTGGTATGACGTCTCGTAGTCCTTTCCGGGCTCCTGAGAGTTTCCGTTTCCCTTGCGTCCACGGCCATCGCATACTTTGCGCACATGGAACCGCCAGGGAACGACGCCGCCGACGAACTGCTCCGCACCTACACGGAAAGCGGCGGCATTAACTATCTCGACGCTGCGGCCATGTTGCCGTCGCGGCCGGCCATCGAATCGGCTTGCCTGGATTTGATGAGCCTGATGTTTCCCGGTTTTCACGGGGAGCCGCTCGCCGATTCGAGCGATTTGCCGGACGTAACTCGAAGCCGAATCAAGAGCCTGCACGCGCGGATGAAGCCGGAGATTTCCAAGAGTTTCGGCCAGCTTCCGAGCGAGGCGGCGGATAGCAGGGCCGAGGAAATCTTGAATTGGTTCATGGCGCAGCTTGGGCCCTTGCGAAAAGTCCTCTGGACCGATATCGACGCGGCCTACGAAGGCGACCCGGCGGCGGCGAGTTATGAAGAGATTATCGTTTCTTATCCCGGACTCGTTGCGATCGCGATTCAGCGCATGGCGCATCTCTTGTACGAAAAGGAAGTGCCGTTGATCCCGCGACTCATGACCGAATGGGCGCACACGCGCACCGGGATCGACATCCATCCGGGGGCGAAGATCGGTTCGCATTTTTTTATCGACCACGGAACCGGAGTGGTGATCGGCGAGACCTGCGAGATCGGTTCACACGTGAAGTTGTTTCATGGGGTGACCCTGGGCGCCCGCAGTTTTCAGCGGGACGAACAGGGCCATGTTCGCAAAGGCGGCAAACGGCATCCGAACGTGGAAGATTTTGTCACGATCTATCCGAACTCGACGGTGCTGGGCGGCGAAACGGTCGTTGGCGCCCGGAGCACCATTGGCGGAAACGTTTTCCTGCTCCAAAGCGTGCCGCCCGATTCATTGGTCTACTACGAAGCGGAGCAAGTAAGGGTTGTTCCCAAGCACCCGCACGCGCCAGCGGGACGGGATTTTCCAGCGGAATGATCTACCTCGATTACAACGCCACCACACCGCTTTGCCCGCCGGCCTTGGAGGCAATGCAGCCCTTTTTGGAGCGGCATTACGGGAATCCATCAAGCGTTCACGCCGCCGGACGCGAGGCTCGCGCCGGAGTGGATGACGCGCGCGACCAGCTTGCCGCTTTGCTCGGCGCGAAGCCGCACGAACTTGTTTTTACGAGCAGCGGGACCGAATCAAATAATCTGGCCGTGCTCGGTCTGGCCCGGGCGCACACGGGTCGGGGCCGTCATTTGGTCTGTGCCAGCACAGAGCATCACGCAGTCTTGAATGCATTCGAACACCTGGAAAAGCGGGAAGCGTTTGAAGTGACATTCCTCCCTGTGGATGAGCGCGGGCGGATCGATCCGGATGAACTCAAACGCGCTCTTCGCAACGACACGACCGTGGTCTCCGTCATGACCGCGAACAACGAAACCGGCGTGCTCCAGCCGATGGAAGCGCTGGCAAGCGTTTGCCATGAGCGCGGCGTTTTGCTGCACAGCGATATGGTGCAGTCGTTCGGGAAAGTAGAGACGCGCCTGAGGGAGAGCGGATTGGCTGCCGCCAGTTTTGCCGCGCACAAATTTCACGGACCAAAAGGCGCCGGGCTCCTCTATTTGCGCGCGGGCGTGCCGATCGAGGCCGTGCAATTTGGCGGGGCGCACGAGAATCAGCGCCGGGCGGGCACTGAGAATGTGCCGGCGATCGCGGGAATGGCGGCGGCGGCGGAATGGGCTTTGCGCGATCGCGCCCGGGAGCAAGACCGCGAACGGGTGTTGCGGGATCGTTTGTGGAATCACATCGCGGAGTCCTCCCCGTCAGCTACGCAAAACGGCGATACGACCCATCGTCTCGCCAACACACTCAATGTCAGCTTCGCGGGATTGAGTTCGGAAACAATTCTGATGGGCCTCGATCTCGATGGCGTTTGCGCTTCGAGCGGCTCGGCTTGCATGGTGGGGTCTGTCGTCGCCTCACATGTGCTGCTGGCGATGGGATTGCCGGAAGCGCTGGCCAGTTCCGCCGTTCGCTTCTCGTTAGGCCACGAGACGACGGAGGCAGAGATCGATCGCGCGGCGGACATTGTTGCACGAGTCATGCATCGCTTGACGTCCGCAAAATCGAGCGCGAGCACTGAAGCGTATGCAGTTGTTTAAACAGCTCGACCTGACCTTTCCGACAGGGCCGTCGCTGGTCGTGCTCGGCCGCGATTTCGAACTCGAGAGAAAAGCGAGGGAGATCTTGGAGTCGCTGGGGGCGTCTGAACTCGCGAGCTCAGTGCATGTGGAATGGAACGCGAGACTTTTCAGCACCGCCGGACGCGCGGATTATCGTCGCAAACTTGTTTCCTTGAATCCGCGACTGCGTGAACACGAGGCGGCGGAGATCGACCGCACTCTGCGCCACGAGCTGGCGCACTTGCTCGCACAATCCCGTGCCGGCCGCCGCCGGCTCGCGCCGCATGGAGCCGAATGGCGGCAGGCATGCCGAGACTTGGGAATTGCGGACGAGTCGCGCACTCATGCCCTGCCCTTCCCGATCAAACGGCGCTCGCGCCCCTTCCTGTATGAATGCCCGCGCTGCCGCAAGGAGTTTCCGCGCGCGCGCCGAATCAAGCGAGCCGTCGCCTGTCTGGAGTGCTGCCGCAAATTCAACCGCGGCAAGTTTGATAGCGGTGCGCAGCTTCGACTGGTGCAGAAAGCGAAATCCGCCTAACGGCAACTCGGAGCGCACTTCTCGTTAGGCCGGGCTAAATGTCCTGTTCCTTCCCCTCGCCTTTCTTCGCTTTTTGCCCGCGCAGCTTCGCCTGGATGAAGAGATCGATCCCGCCGTCCATCACCCCAGGCACGTCGCTGGTTTCTGCTCCCGTCCGATGATCCTTCACCATCTGGTAGGGCTGGAAAACGTAGGAACGAATTTGACTGCCCCATGCCACATCACCTTTCTCGCCATACTGCCGATCGATCTCCGCCCGCTTCTTGTCCTGCTCGATTTCGTAAAGCTTCGCTTTCAACATTTTCATCGCCAGCTCGCGGTTGCGTCCCTGGCTGCGCTCAGCCTGACAAGCGACCACAATGCCAGTCGGCTTGTGCACGATCCGCACCGCGGTTTCGACCTTGTTTACATTCTGCCCGCCCTTGCCGCCGGCACGAAAAGTATCGACCTCGATATCCGCCGGGTTGATCTCAATCGGCGCGGAATCGGCGATCTCCGGAACGACATCGACGCTGGCGAATGAGGTGTGCCGGCGCTTGTTCGCATCGAATGGCGAGATGCGCACGAGCCGGTGCACGCCGCGCTCCGGATTGAGATGGCCGTAGGCGTATTCCCCCTGCACCAGCAGTGTGGTGGATTTGATGCCGACTTCTTCGCCCACCTGGACGTCGATTGTCTGGGACGTGAAGCCGCTTCGCTCGATCCAGCGTTGATACATCCGCAGCAGCATGTCCGCCCAATCGCAGGATTCGGTGCCGCCCGCGCCCGAGTGGATGGTGAGGAACGCGTTCGCTCGATCGTTTTCACCGGAGAGAAATTGGCGCAGCTCGAATTCTTCCAGCTGGTGAACGAGACGCGCCTGCTCCGTCGCAAGCTCCTTTTCCGCCTGCGTGCGCTGGGCCGGGTCCGTTTCTTCCCCGGCGAGTTGCCGCAGCGCTTCGAAGTCTTCCACCGCGCGCTCGAGCTCACGCAGCGGATTCAGCAGCGAGCGTACTCGCGAAACCTCCTCGACATCGCCCTGGGCGCGCTCCCGATTCAACCAAAAATCCGCGGCGCTCATGCGATCTTCAAGCGCACTCAGCTGGCTTTCTAACTTCGGGACGTCAAAGAAACCTCCGCAATTCGCGCACACGCGATTGGAGAGCTTCTGCCTCAATCACCGGAACTTCCGTAGCCATGATTCGAATCTAGCGCCGGTTGGCGTTCGCGCGCAAATAGAGGCGGCACGCCCTCGGGCTCTGGGTACAAACTAATTGCGCTTCGCCGGAGGCAACTGCTCGAGACGAAAGATGGTTTCGCCTTCCTTCATCAGGTCGAGCCGATCGCGCGCCATCGTTTCCAGATAGCTCGGATCCGTCTTCAACAGATTTACTTCGCGCGTTTGCCGGGCGAGCAACACCTTTTGCTCGTTCACCAGCCCTTGCAGTTTCTCGATCTCAGTTCTGCTCTGCGTCAGTTTTTTCGACTGCGGCAGAAAGAGACTCACGATCACGAGCACGAGCGCCAGCACGAGCAGGACGCGCAAAATGCTGTTCAGACGCTGCCAAACACTGGCTTCGCGCCGCGCGCGGAAATCGCCGTAGCTTGGATGTTCCACTAGCGCATTTTACCGCCGTAAACGGCGTTGTCACCCAGTTCTTCAGCGATCCGCAGGAGCTGGTTGTATTTCGCCACCCGGTCGGTCCGGCAGAGCGATCCGGTCTTGATCTGCCCCGCGTTCGTGGCTACCGCGATGTCGGCAATGGTCGTGTCTTCCGTCTCACCCGAGCGATGGCTGATCACCGCGGTGTAATTGTTCTTCGTCGCCAGATCGATCGCGGCGAGCGTCTCCGTCAGGGTGCCGATCTGATTTACTTTTATCAGAATGGAATTGGCGACACTTTGGAGAATCCCCTTGCGCAGGAATTCCACATTCGTGACGAAAAGATCGTCGCCGACCAGTTGGATCTTATCACCGAGGCGCGCCGTCAATTTCTTCCAACCGTCCCAATCGTTTTCCGCGCAGCCATCCTCGATCGAGATGATCGGGAAACGGCGCGTAAGCAATTCATAGTAATCGATCAATTCATCGGCCGAGCGTTTCGAGCCGTCGGATTTCTTAAAAACGTAAGCGTTCTGTTCCTTGTCGAAGAACTCCGAGGCGGCGGGATCGAGCGCGACGAAGATTTGCTCGCCGAATTTGTAGCCGGCTTTTTCGACGGCGACCGCGATACATTCCAGCGCGTCTTCCGCCGACTCTAGCTTCGGCGCGAAACCACCTTCGTCGCCGATCGCAGTCGACAGTCCCCGATCGTGCAGCACGCCTTTCAACGCATGAAAAACTTCGGCGCCATAGCGGAGCGCTTCCCCGAAAGAGGGCGCGCCTTTGGGCATGATCATGAATTCCTGGAAATCGATCGGCGCGTCGGAATGGGCGCCACCGTTCAGGATGTTCATCATCGGGACCGGCAAAACCCGGGCCGAGTTGCCGCCGAGATAACGGAAGAGAGAGACGTTGCTGGCGGCCGCGGCCGCATGGGCGGTCGCGAGCGACACGCCCAGCAGCGCGTTTGCCCCCAGGTTTTTTTTGTTCGGAGTACCGTCGAGCGCGATGATCTTTTCATCGATCTTCGCCTGCTCGAGCGCATCGTAGCCGGCCAGCGCGGGAGCGATCACATCGATCACGCTGCGCACCGCTTTGGTGACGCCTTTTCCTCCGTAGCATTTCTTGTCGCCGTCGCGCAACTCCCACGCCTCATGCTCACCGGTGCTCGCCCCACTCGGGACGGCCGCGCGCCCCATCGCGCCGCTCTCCAGGTGCACATCGACCTCGATCGTGGGATTGCCGCGCGAATCCAGGATCTCGCGCGCCTTGATTCTTGCGATGCTCGTGGGCGCCATGACTTGCGACGAATTACATAACTTCCCGGCGGCACGCAACGCTGTTTTCTGTCGCCAGCCGCGTATCTTCGTGCGGTAATCAATTAGGAAGCATTGAACCATGCGCCTGTCCCTCCACCCCTTCGCTGTCCCTCTGGCGATAAGCATCGCTATGCTTGGCGTCGCGATGGCCGGGGCCGGCAGCGTTGAAGCAGCGACGCTCATCGTCACTAGCACGGCTGACAATGGGGCGGGGTCGCTCCGCGCCGCCATCGCCACGGCGGCGGGTGCGGACACGATCCAATTTGATGCCGCACTCAATGGGCAGACTATCCACCTGACCGGCGGCCCGCTTGCGATCGACAAGGATATTACTGTCAGCGGCCCGGGGCCCAATTTGCTCACGGTATCGAGGGTTTCAACGGCGTCGCGGTTCTGCATCTTTAGTGTCCTGTCCGGCCACACCGTCACCATAGCTGGCCTGACTATTAGTGGCGGTTACGGCGATGGCGGGGGGGTGGGCGGTATTGCCAATGGCGCGACATTGACGCTCAGCAATTGTATTGTGTCGGGTAACTTTAGCGACGGTGGATCCGGCGGCGGCATCGGCAGCTCCGGAACGCTGACAATCGTCGATAGCGTTGTCAGCAACAACCGGGCGAGCTTCACATCCGGTAATCCAGCAGGATACGGCGGCGGAATTGACGCTAGCGGAAGCCTAACGATTATCCGCAGCACGATCTCCAACAACACGGCCGCTATTTACGGCGGCGGCATCATTTGCAATGGGATGGTCACTGTTGCCGACAGCACGATCAGCGGCAACCGCTCTGGCTCCGATAACCTTGCCTTCACCGGCTTGGGTGGTGGCATCTTTTACGGCAGCGGTAGTGGGATGCTGGTGATCAACAACAGCACGATCAGCGGCAACACCGCGCAAAGTGGCAGCGAGTCCGGGACGGGTGGTGGCATCTCCAGCGGCGGAGTGGTGGCGATCAGTAACAGCACAATTAGCGGCAATTTCGCTTACGATAAGGGCGGCGCGTTCTACAACGGGGGCGGAACGCTCACGATCCGCAATAGTACGTTTAGCGGCAACTCAGCGACCCTCAGCACTGACGGTATCTTTAGCACCGGCGCCAATGCCGTATTGGAGATCGGGAACACGATCCTAAGCAATAGCGGCGCGAACATCTTTAACGATGGAGGCACGGTGACCTCGCGCGGCTACAACCTCAGCAACGATAATGGCAGCGGGTTTTTGATCGCGGCTGGCGACCAAATCAACATCAATCCCATTCTCGGGCCGCTCCAAAACAATGGCGGTCCAACCTTCACCCATATCCCGCTGGCCGGCAGCCCAGCTATTAACGCGGGCGATCCGAATTTCACTCCGCCGCCATTCAACGATCAGCGCGGCGCCCCTTATCTCCGCGTCTCTAACGGGCGCATCGACATCGGTTCGGTGGAAGTGCAGCCGTCGCCGACACCCACCCCGACGCCAACGCCAACCCCCACACCAACGCCAACCGGGACACCCACTCCGACACCCACGCCATCGTCCACCCCGGCCCGGGCGCTGAACATGTCAACGCGGTTGCGAGTGGAAACCGGGGACAACGTGATGATTGGGGGATTCATTGTCACAGGAACCCAGCCCAAGAACGTTGCGCTGCGTGGCATCGGACCCTCGCTCGGTGGATTGGGCATCAATGACGCGCTGGCCGATCCGACCCTCGAGCTGCGCGCGGCCAACGGCATGTTGCTTTTCCAAAACGACAACTGGCAGGACGATCCGGCGCAAGCGGCGCAACTGACTTCGCTGGGTCTCGCGCCGCAGAATCCGAACGAATCGGGCCTCGTCGTCACGCTTCAGCCCGGCCCATACACCGCCATTATGGCCGGGAAGAATGGCGGCACCGGCGTCGGCTTGTTGGAAATATACGACACTAACCAAGCGGCCAGCTCGCAACTGGCCAACATCAGCACACGCGGCTTTGTCCGGACCGCGAACAATGTCATGATCGGAGGATTCATCCTCGGAGGAAACTTCACCACCGGGGTAGTTGTACGCGGGATTGGGCCTTCGCTGGCCCAGTTCGGCCTCAGCCCCGTGCTGGCCGATCCAACCCTGGAGCTGCGCGATGGCAATGGCATGCTTCTGATCGCCAACGATAACTGGCAGGACGACGCTATCTCGGCCGCGCAACTGACCGCGCACGGGCTCGCGCCGCAGAACCCTCTCGAGTCCGGAATCTTCGTCTCACTCCCGCCCGGCGCCTTCACTGCCATCCTGGCCGGAAAGAACGGCGGTACCGGACTCGGTCTCGTCGAGATTTATAACGTCCATTAGCGCACGGCCGAAAATCGCTCGCCCACATTCCCATTGGCAATCTCCGTGGGCACGGATAATCTGACGCATGATTTTTCGGGTG
>JBEEHC010000165.1:0-23038 GCA_041167205.1 Verrucomicrobiota bacterium | reverse complement strand
ATCTGGTCGCCGGTCGCAGTCAGGAAGCCGCCGCCGTCGTCGCTGCTGACGTTGTAGCCATGAGAGGTGACCGTCCCTGAGCTGTTGACGATATTCACATCTGAGGCGTCGGCATTGAGGATGGTATTGCTGATCTGCAATATCGCGAAGTTAGAGATGCCGCCGCCGGCTTGGCTCGTCCGGTTGCCGCTTAAAGTGCAGTTGGTGATCGCAAGCGTCCCACCGTTGGAAATGCCTCCGCCGGCGCGGCTAGCGATGTTGCCGCTGATCGTGCTGTTACTGATCTCCAGCGTCGCATTGGCCGCGCCGCTGGCGATGCCGCCGCCACCACTGTCCTGGCCAATCGCCATGTTGCCGCTGACAGTGCTATTGCGGATCGTCACAATTCCGTGGTCCTGATTGGAGATACCTGCGCCATACCCAATTCCCATGAAAAATTGGCCAGCAACGTTGCCGCTAATCGTGCTTTCGGTGATCGTCAGCATCCCGCCGTTGGAGATGCCGCCGCCGCCGACGCCAGCAAAGTTGCCGCTGATTATGCTGTTGCTGATCTCTAACGTCCCACTGTTGGAGATGCCGCCGGCGATCCCATAGATAGCAGGGAACGTCGCGTCGGCCCCGTTGTTGCTGACAATGCTGTTGATGATCGCCATCGTCCCGCCGTTGGAGATGCCGCCAGCGTTGCCCGTCAAGCTGTTGTTGCTCACATTACTGTTGATGATTGTCATTGTCGCGCTGCCTTGCTCGGCGGAGTTGGCAATGCCGCCGCCCGCGGTCGCCGCGGTCGTGTTGTTCCGCACGCTGCAAGTGTCAATGGTCAACGTTGCCTGTTCATTGAAGATGCCGCCGCCATTGCTACTGCTATCGCCCTGTCCGCCGCTGATCGTGAGACCCTGTATCAGGACTGTATTGCCGGGCAGGACATGGAAGATGCGGATGTTCGCCCCGTTTGAAGCCCTCGACACCGCAAGCATATCCGGGCCGGGGCCGCTAATGGTAATGTTCTTATCGATCACAAGCTCCGCGGCGGCCAGGTTAATGGTCTGACCATTGAGCGCGGCATCGAACTCAATCTTGTCCCCGTTGCTGGCCGTGGCGATCGCCGCGCGGAGAGACCCCATCCCGCTATCCGCCGTGCTGGTGACAACGAGCGTGGCCGCGTGGCTGCTCTTGGCGCCGGCCATTACCGCGCAAAACAAAGCGAATAGTTGCAGTCCGCCTAAAGCGGGGAAGCGGCGGAGGAACAGGCGCATAATAGAAATGCCTCCTAAATGGTTACCGCATGATAAGACGCGCGCAAAACCTTTTTTCGTGGCTGACACTCAGCGTGCTGGGTTGGCGCGTCGGATGTTTGCGCCGCGATGGGAAAAGGAATGAAGGCGAATGTTCACGCCTGCATTTCTAAATTACTTCTTTGAATCCTTGCTCGACTGTCTGACGGCCGCCCCCGGGCCCCCGAACAAAAACAATGTCTTGACATGCCTTTGCGCTTCTGACCAAGAATGGCCCGCCCAACTCCCCAACTCCCCAACTCCCCAACTCCCCAACACCCCAACTACCCAACTCCCCAACTCCCACTGGGCTTCCGAGCTTCGGGAAATTAGCTACAAAATCGTATGAAAACTGGGCTTAAGTATTTAGCGATCGTGGCACTAGCCATCGCGGCACTCACGTGGTTCTCTATTAATGTTAGTTCAACGGAGGAAGAAGAAGAGGCTGGTATCGGTGAGAATCCTTCCGCCCGGGACGCCTTCCGCCGCTTGCAATTGCAAGACGAGAATGGCCAGATTCCTCCAAACGCTTTGATCGACGCGTATAAACAGAAGGAAGACATGCCGTTTCTTCCTGAAGCTTGGAGCGAGTTTATGCAAAGCAGTGTGCCAGCTCTGCAAGGCAGTAACCCAGGAGATCTGAAGGAGAGTGAGCCAGGAGTTCTACAGGCCAGCGAGGAGGAAGTCCCGGGCATTCCAAACCCTTGGGTTTCGATTGGACCAGGCAATATCGGCGGTAGAATTCGCTCGATTATTATTCACCCTACCGCCATCCCTAGGACCATCTGGGTTGGTGCAGTGTCTGGGGGTGTCTGGAAAACGACCGATGACGGCGCGTCGTGGAACACGACCACCGATTTCCTGGCGAACCTGGGTGTGCATTGCATGGCGATTGATCCAGCAAACCCCGATATACTATACGCCGGAACTGGTGAGGCATTTCGGGGCAATGGCATATTCAAGACAACAGATGGCGGCAACACCTGGACGCGATTGAATTCCACGGCAAACAACCCGGATTTTCACTGGGTCAACCGTTTGGCCGTATCCCCAAGGAACTCCCAGTTCTTACTGGCCGCTACAGCCACATCGGGCCCTTATGATCACGGGTCCGGAAAAATCTTCCGGAGCACGGACGGCGGCGTAAACTGGTCTTCGACCCTAACTGTTACGAACGCTCAAATGGCCGACATCCGTTTTAAGCCGAGCAATGCGGCACCTGAAGTGCCAGATGTAGCAATTACATGCATTGCCAGTAGTTACCAGGGGGGCATTTATTACTCAACCGATGATGGAGTGACCTGGATAGCGGCCTCCGGATTGCCGCCCTCTTTTCGGGTAGAGCTTGCTTACTCACGGAGCAACACCGCGACAGTGTACGCGTCTACTGATGGGCGCCTTTATCGTTCCAATAACGGCGGCTCGAGTTTTGCTTCCACGGGTTCCAGTCCTCCCCCCCTCCCCGGAACAAACCCGTACGCCAACGCTTTGTGGGTAGATCCAACCGTGCAAGCTAACTCTAACACACTGATAGCTGGTGGCATCTTTCTGTCACGTACCACAAATGGCGGGGCTAATTGGGGTGGAGATGTTAGCTCGGGCACACACCTAGACCACCACGTGATTGTTGAGGACCCCGGCTACAATGGGACAAGTAATCAAACTGTGTATGGCGGCAACGATGGAGGCATCTATAAGACAATCAATGTTCTGGACCCGTCTGTCGGTTGGACCAGCCTGAACCACAATCTGGGGATCACGCAATTCTACGGTGCCGCGAGCATGTCGCCAGTGGCAGAATCATAGGCGGAACGCAAGACAACGGGAGTCTGTTGTCTCCGGTTTCAGGTTCCCAGAACTGGACAACGATTTTTGGCGACAACATTGGCGGTGACGGCGGCTTTTGCGCGGTCGATCAATCTCCGATAATAGACCGGCCGTTCTTTTATGGGGAATTCACACATCTCCAAATTTGGCGTAGCACGAATGGGGCCCAAACCAAACAGTACATTTTTAACGGTCCCAATGGAATTCATCGTGATTGCAATTTCGGCTATGGGCCAGAACCCTGTGCGAATTTCATTGCACCGTTTGTTCTCGATCCCAACGATCGGAATAGAATTCTAGCAGGGGGCAGAAGCCTGTGGAGTTCCAACGACGTTCGAAACGAAGCCTCTCTGCCATCGTGGGCAGAGATAAAGTCTCCGGCACCTCCAAATTGCACAATTGATTGCATCAACATTAGTGCCATCGCCGTGGCAGAGGAATTCGCGGACCTCATTTGGGTCGGGTATAGCAATGGCTCGGTCTCTTACACGACACAGGGAACTTCTCCCTCGCCCACGCCAAGCTGGACGCCCGGGGATCCAAATCATGTGCTTCCGCAAGGGCGCTTTTGCAGCCGCGTTACGATTGGACAAGCTCCACAAGCGAACGGCTCGGAGATAGCCGTGCCGAGAACGGTCTATGTCACCTTCGGCGGATTCCCTTCGTCGCAATCCGATAGGAGGGGGAACGTGTGGAAAACACAAAACAATGGCGGAACATGGACAGACATTTCCGGAAATCTGCCGAATGCTCCGGTCTACTCTTTGGTGATTTCGCCATCCAACCCCAACGTCCTTTATGTCGGCACTGAAGTCGGTGTCTTTGCCAGTTCGGACGGCGGAACGACCTGGTCGCCGGGTAATGGGGGACCCGCCAATGTCCCCGTCCTGGAGCTCTTTTGGATGGGCCCGAAATTAGTCGCTGCTACGCACGGCCGAGGCATATTCACACTTAGCCACTAACTACCGATACCGTCCCTGCCCCCAGTGGGCCGCCCAATCACGCGAGCTTTTTCGGCGCTCGAGAGATTGCCACACTTAGATGCCGATCGCGTGCACGACTGATCGGGAAAGAGTAGCTACCCGGTCGCCTGCAGCGGGTAATCGGCCACCAGATTGACATGGCTGGAAGCGATCACTTCGTGCACGATCCTGCCCAGTTCGGCTGCTTCGTACGGCTTTGCGATCACGCCGCGGAATCCGAAATCCTGATAGCGGCTCATCGTTGCATCCATCGCGTAGCCGCTGGAGACGATGGCGTTCACGGTCGGATCGATCTCGATCAATTTTTTCAACGCCTCTTTGCCGCCCATCCCGCCAGGAAGCGTGAGGTCGAGAATGACAGCGTCGAAACGCTCGCCGGCCTCGAGTTTTTGCCGGTAAATTTCCACCCCTTCGAGCGCGCTCTCCGCCTGCGTCACTTGGTAGCCGAGCCGTTCGAGCGTGAATTCAACCAGAGCACGGATCGCTTCCTCGTCATCCACGATGAGGATGCGCCCCGTCCCGGAGATCACCTGGTTGAGCTGGCGTGGGGGCTCGACTGGCATTTCCTGATGCCTCGAGGCGGGAAGGTAAAGCGTGAACGTGGAGCCGTAGTGGACTTGCGAATCGACACAGATGAGGCCGTTGTGATTCTTGATAATTGAATAGGTCGTCGCCAGTCCGAGGCCATTGCCTTTCGGCTTCGTCGTGAAGTACGGGTCGAAAATGCGTTTGAGACAATTCTCCGGAATACCCATGCCCTCGTCGCGGATCGCGATCCGAATGTAATCGCCCGGAAGCAGGTCGGGCACGACCGGATCGGTGTCCGAACGGTAAATAAAATTATCGCAGCTAACCCGAAGCGTTCCGCCGTTCGGCATAGCTTGATCGGCATTGACGACCAGATTCGCCACGACCTGACTGATCTGTCCCGGATCGATTTCGGCGGGCCAGAGATCGGCGCCGAACACGAACTCGCTTCGGCTGTGGGTGCCTCGCAGCGAGAAACTGACCGTATCCTGGATAAGTTTCCCGATCGACGCGGTCTTCTTAATCGGCGCGCCGCCGCGGGCGAAGGTAAGAAGTTGCTGAGCCAGGTCGCGGGCGCGCAGCGACGCGTTCTTGGCGTCGTTTAGCCGCGTCGCCATTTCGTCATCGGGCGGGAGAAGAAGGGAGGCGAGCGAGATGTTTCCGATAATCGCCGTGAGGAGATTGTTGAAATCATGCGCAATCCCGCCGGCGAGCAAGCCGAGTTGTTCCAGGGTCTCGGCTTTGCGTCGCTCGGCTTCGTTGCGCTGACGTTCGGTGATGTCGCGGAAAACCAGCACCACGCCGGCGACTTCGTTCTTGCTGTCGCGGATGGGGGAGGCGACCTGCTCGATGACGCGTTCCGTCCCCTCGCGCGACCTCAAAGTCGCGTTCTCGGGCATGGAGAGAAGAATCGAATGCGCTTCGTTGCGATAACCGCTCTTCTGCGCGCGGGCCTGTGCGGCCAAATCGATCGCGATGTTGAAAACAGATTTCAGGGGTTGCCCAATCGCTTCGCGCGAGGACCAGCCAGTCAGGTTCTCGCCCGCTTTGTTGATCATGATGATCTTGCCTTGCACGTCGGTCGTGATGACGCCGTCTTCGATCGAACGCAACGTTACCGCGAGGCTTTCCTTGTCCGCCGCGATTTCCAGTTCGAAGCGCTTCCGCTCCGTCACGTCGCGCACCATGGCCACGTAGAGTTTTTGTTTGTCCACCATCATTTCGCTCAGCGAAATCTCGATCGGGAAGGTCGCGTGTCGCCGCGTCCGGCCGACCGCCAAGGTGGTGCTTCCCGTTTGCCGCGCGAGATCATCCCAGGCGCAGGCCACTGGCTGCCCCTCGCTGCCATACGATTTCGGAACGAGTTTCGTGAACTTGTGACCGACCATCTCGTTGTCGATGCAGCCGAACATTTTCTCCGCGGAGGGATTCATCGAGCAGATCACGCCGTGTTTGTCCACGGTGATCATGCCGTCGAGGATGTTCTCGATGATGGAACGAATGCGGGTCTCGACCCCTTCGAGTTTTGCCAACTGCCGGCGAACCAGGACAAAGCTGTAGCTGTTTGAAACTATGAGCAGGCCGACCGCGAAGACGCATAGAATCGCCAGCGCCGAGGTCTTGATGATGCGTTCCCGGGTCGCGGCGTTCGAGCGGGCTTCGTAGACGCTGGCCTCATTCTTTTCAAAGGTCCTCAGCATGTCGCGAATTTGGGTCATCAATTCTTCGCCCTTGTTGCTTCCCAACAGAGCCGTCACGTCTTTCCCGGCGCGTTTCGTTTCGATTTCCGGACCAGCAGAGGCGGCGATCCATCGCTCGACGCCTTTGCGGATATTGGCCTGCGACTCTGACCGTTCGGGCGAATTAGCGATGAGAATGGAGAGATAGCCGTGATACGTATAGAAGTCCGTGGTCGCCCGTTTGTATGCTTCGGCAAAACTGTTGTCGCCCGTAAGGAGATAACCTCGCTTTTCCTTTTCCATTTCGATCAAGGATCGCTCGATCTTTCTCAGGAGATCGAGAATCTGGGTCGATTGCGTCGCCCATTCCTGGTCCTGCATGCGCTGGTTGAGAACTATCTGCTCCTCGTTTTGGAGGGACTGAAGGATCTCCCGGGCCTGATCGAGCAATGAATTGCCAAGAGCAGCAGAAGGATTCCTGGTGGCTTCAGCGAGAACGGCATTGCTTTTTGTCTGTCGAGTATTCATTTGCGGTAAAGCAACCGAATCGAGCCACTTCTGCACGATCTCCTGTATTTTCATTACGCGCTTCCGCTGGCTGGCGCTGTCCAGAATTAGGACCGTTAAGGCTTCCACCCGGTGTTTGATCAACTCACGGCGGCGTTCGAACGGCTCTAGATAGGAACTGTCGCCCGTCAACAGAAACCCGCGGTGACTAGTCTCAAGCACGGCAATGTCGTTCTCAATTACACTAGCGAGCCGCATGACTTCGATCGTATGCGCTCGCAAGGTCTGCTGATGGTGATTCCGCAGCGTCACGAAGAGAAAGAGTCCTGCCAGAAAGGTGATGACGACGATGCCGACGGCGGTACCCGACAAGAGTTTGAAATGAAAGTGCTTCGGACTGAAAAGCCAGGCGCCGGTTCGCCCGAAAATCCCTCTGGGTACCTTTGTGGTTGAATTGGGCGCGTCGGTTTGCGTCATTATAAATTCTAGAAAGCAGGTCTCCTGCCATGACCCTGAAGCGCGATGACCCGCCCCAGCGTCGTGGGTAGAAAGCAAAATCAGTACCGGACGCGGACGAGAAATAATCCGTCTGCCGGCGCCGCTGTTCGGCCACGCGATATCGCTCTTCGGGGCGACCGGAGGCGCGCCTTGATTTCCTGCGGAGATGACTCGCTTAGGCCGACGCGCACGAGCGTTCCCGCCATCATTCGCACCATCTTGTAGAGGAACCCATTGCCATCGAATTCCATGGAAATGCAAGGGCCGGCGCGCCGGACACGCAGCGCGCGAACGATCCGGACCGTATTTGTTTCAGGTGTTCCCCGGTTCGCCGAAAACGAGGCGAAATCGTGTTCGCCACAGAATTCTGCCGCCGCGAGAACGATGCGATCGAAGTCGAGAGGCCTCACGACGTGCCAGGCGCGACCGCTCTCAAGCGGCGGGAGCACCGTCCCATTCCAAATGCGGTAACGATACGTTTTTCCCTTCGCGGAAAATCGCGCGTGGAATCTCTCGGAAACAAACCGGCACCGCATGACGCGAATGGCCGGCGGCAAGAGTCCGTTCAGCGCCGAGACCCATCGATCAGGTTGATAGCGGCGATTCGGCAAATCCACATGGGCGCATTGCGCCAGCGCATGGACCCCCGCATCGGTTCGCCCGGCACCATGCACCCGGACCGGCTCGGAACAGATACGCTGAAAAGCGTTTTCCAAATGATCCTGAATTCCATTGCGGTTCGCCTGGCTTTGCCATCCGGAAAAGGATGCCCCGTCGTACGAAACGATCAGCTTGAGCCGCGACGGCATTTATTCGCTTTGACGAACTTCCTGCTCTCGATCGCGATCCCGCGCGCTTTGCAATCCGTCGAGGTATCCCTGCAAGATCATCTGCGCCGCCACCTGGTCGACCACGTTCCTCGAATCTCGCGTCTTTCGACCGCCATCCCGCAGCGCGTGATTCGCCGCGATGGTCGTGAGACGCTCATCCCAGGTCACGACTTCACACGGAAGCAGCGTTCGCAATTTCTCGGCGAAGGCAAGCGCTTCGCCGGCGGCTTCGCCTACGCTACCGTTCATGTGACGGGGCAATCCAATCACCACGCACTCCACATTTTTTTCGCGGACGATTTCACCGATCTGTCTCGCCGCATCGCGCGACGCCGGAATCGTCTTCACCGGATGTGCGAGCAGACCTAGCTCGTCGGACACGGCGATCCCGATCCGCGCCTGACCGAAATCCACACCCAGGATGCGCCGTCGAATCGGCAGACTGCTCATTGCAAGGCCTCGGGAAGTTTGCCGACAAGATTCTTGATCTTCTCGGCTTGGTGGCGATGGCAAATCAAAACAGCGTCCGGCGTTCGGACAATGATCAGATTGTGAACGCCGAGCAGCGCGATGCTTGTGCCGTCGGAATTAAAGACAAGGTTGTTCGTCGACTCCAGGGTCGTGATCTCGCAGTTGGCCGCGTTGCCTTCCGCGTCGTTCTTGAAATACTTCGCCACCGCGCGCCAGCTCCCGACGTCATCCCAATCGAAAGTCGCCTCGACGACCAGAACGCGATCGGCCTTTTCCATGATCGCGTAGTCGAAAGAAATTCTCGGGAGTTTGCTGAATCGCTCCCGCACCGTCTTCTCGAAATTATCCTGCGCGCGCACTTGTGAGATGAAGCTCGCGAGCTCCGGGGTATGCCGGTTGAATTCGCTCAACACGGAGGGCACTGACCAGACAAACATTCCGGCATTCCAGCGAAAGTTTCCCTTGCGCAAGAAAGATTCGGCCAGGTCCGCGTTCGGTTTTTCGCGGAAGCGAACGACCTGGTTGATTGCCGCCTCCGGCGCAACACTGCGCAGACGGACAGCTCCTCCTTGCTCGATGTAACCAAAGCCGGGGCACGCCCAGGTCGGTTTGACCCCGATCGTCACAAGCGCGCCTGTCTCTTCCGCCGCCGCCGCCGCCGTGGTCAAGGTTTGTTGGAAAGCCGCGGTGTCCTTAATGACGTGGTCGGCGGGAAGCACGATCATCGTGGCGGAATGATCTCGAAGCGCGACCCATCCCGCGCCGAGAGCAACTGCTGCCGCCGTGTCGCGTTTCGCCGGCTCCGCCACAATATTTTCCTTCGGTAAATTCGGCAGGAGCTCACGAACCGCTGCTTCCTGTTCTACATTCGTCAAAATCAAAAGACGTTCTCTCGGGACCAGGCCATCGAGTCGGGCCACCGTCTGTTCGAGCAGCGTTTCTTCCGCGACGAGACGAAGGAGTTGTTTCGGGCGAGCGCGGCGGCTCAGCGGCCAGAAGCGTTCACCACTCCCTCCGGCGAGGATGAGCGCATAGATCGGATTGGACATGATTGATGGTGCGAGACAGCGGCCGATACCCGATCACGCGGGTCGCGAGATTCCCGTTTCCTTTTTCAAAACGAGAAGTATAAGGGTATGCGATGTCTCTCTCGATATCCATTCCAAAAACCGCGGAACAAATTCCGCTCGACGGTTTGCTCGTGCTCACCCGCACAGCCATTGGCCTGGGTATCGGAATGCTCGTGGCGGATAGAATCCGCCGGCCCATTCGGCAGGCCACCGCCATTGCGCTCGTCTCGGTCGGCGCGCTCGCTGCGGTCCCGCTGCTGGTGAAGATGGCGATGGAGCGAATCAATCGACCGGAATCCGAGCGCGGCAGTCGGAATCGATTGCGTTCGATCCGTGGAGACTCGGGTTATCCTTCCGAAGCCGACGTCTATTAATTGTCGCCACGGCGCTCTGTCGCCGTGTCGTTCCAGCGCCCCGACAGAGTGGGGCGACTGCGCGTCATCGCCACTCGCGCTTGATTCCGCCCTGCGCGCGGCGTAAGCCTTTCGCGTTCATGTCTCGATCTCCTGCTCCTCCGCCTGAAGGCTTGCGCGAGCGCTGCGCCGCGATCGCCCGGGAAGAAAGCGTCTTGCGCGAAGGCGGCGGAAAAGCGGGCCAGGACCGCCAGCACAAAATGGGTCGACTGCTCGCACGCGAGCGCATTAGCCGGCTCCTCGATCCGGGTTCGCCCTTTTTTGAAATCGAGCTTTGGGCCGCGTATAAAATGTATGAACAGTGGGGCAGCATTCCCGCGGCCGGAGCAGTCGCCGGCATCGGAAATGTCGCCGGCGTGCCGTGTATGATCGTCGCGAACGACGCCACCGTAAAAGCCGGCGCGTTTTTCCCAGCCACGGTCAAGAAATTGATTCGTGCCCAGCGCATCGCGTTCGAATGCGCGCTGCCGCTCGTCTATCTGGTTGATTCGGCGGGCGTCTTTCTCCCGATGCAAGACGAAATCTTTCCGGATGAAGACGACTTCGGCCGGATCTTTCGCAACAACTCTGTCATCTCGGCCGCGGGCCTTCCGCAGTTCGCCGCCATCATGGGCAACTGCGTGGCCGGCGGCGCTTACCTGCCGGTGCTCTGCGACAAGATTCTGATGACCGAAGGAAGTGGCCTTTATCTGGCGGGTCCGTCCCTCGTGAAAGCAGCGATCGGACAGGTCGTCGAAGCTGAAGAACTGGGCGGCGCAAAAATGCACGCCGAGATCAGCGGCACCGTCGATTTTTACGAGAAGGACGATCCGTCCTGTTTGAAGCGATTGCGTTCCTTGATCGCGTTGCTGCCGGAGGCGGAGGAGGCGAAACAGCGGGAGAAAAGTAAGAGTTACGCGCCGGCGAAAAAGCCGGAGGCGGTTTATGAGTTGATGAGCCTCGACGGGAACAAATCGTACGACGCGCGCGACCTTCTCGCTTCGGTCATCGACGCGGATTCACTCGATGAATACAAGGCGGACTACGGCAAGACGCTCGTCACCGCTTACGCACGGATCGCGGGCCGGCCGGTGGGGATTGTCGCCAGCCAGCACGTGCAGGTTCGGACAAAAAAAGAAGGCATTCAGATGGGCGGCGTCATCTACGCCGATAGCGCCGACAAAGCGGCTCGGTTTATCATGGATTGCAACCAGACCGGTCTGCCGATTATTTTTTTCCAGGACGTCACCGGATTCATGGTCGGTCGCGACGCGGAGCAAAGTGGGATCATCCGAAGCGGTGCGAAACTGGTAAACGCGGTCAGCAACTCAACCGTCCCGAAAATAACGGTCGTCGTCGGTGGTTCTTTCGGCGCGGGGAATTATGCCCTCTGCGGCAAAGCCTACGACCCGCGTTTTATCCTGGCCTGGCCGAATGCGCGTTACGCCGTTATGGGCGCCGCTCAGGCCTCGGACACTATCTTCAGCATACTGGCTCGAGCGCACGATCGCGGCGACAAGAAATCTTCGCCGGAGGAACTCGAAGCGCTGCGCGCGACGGTGAAGAAAAATTACGAAGAACAAACCGATATTCGCTACGGCGCCGCGCGCGGCTGGGTGGACGCGATCATACAGCCGCACGAAACGCGTGAGGTTCTCAGCCGCCTGCTCCAATACGTTTCCCGCCCGATGCCAAAAGCGCCTTTCCACACCGGCGTTATCCAGGTCTGAGTCATGGCGCGAACACCGCTTCTGGTCGGCAACGCCCAAGCGTTCTGGGGCGACGACCCGGACGCTGCGGCCCGACTCGTTAGGCAGCAGCCGGACCTCGATTTCCTGACGCTGGATTACCTGAGCGAGGTCTCACTTTCGATCATGGCCATTCAGCGGGAAGAAGATCCGGCCTGCGGCTATGCCCGCGATTTCGTAGAGGTTCTGCGCGGTCTGGCTCCGTCATGGCGTGATGGTTCGCGGGTAAGAATCATCAGCAACGCCGGCGGCTTGAGTCCCGTGGCGTGCGGCCGCGCCTGCGTCGTTGCCTTGGCCGAACTCGGCCTGGACCGATTGAAAGTCGCGGCGGTTCATGGAGATGACGTTCTGCCGATCATCAAAGATTCTTCGGACGATCAATACGCAAATTGGGAGACCGGCGCGCCGATTTCGACTGTGCGCGATCGCCTCGCGACGGCGAACGCCTACCTCGGTGTCGACGGCATCGTCACAGCTTTGCGTGCCGGAGCGGACATTGTTGTCACTGGTCGCGTGACCGATCCAAGCCTCACGGCCGCGGCCGCGATCGCTCACTTCGATTGGGAACCTACCGACTACGATCGAGTCGCGGGCGCGACAGTGGCCGGCCACTTGATCGAGTGCGGCAGGCAAGTGTGCGGCGGATTTTCGACCGACTGGCTCGAGTTGCCGCACACGGCCGAAATCGGTTTTCCCGTTGCCGAAATTCTGGAGGACGGATCATGCATCATCACCAAACCTCAGCTCACGGGCGGCAGCGTGAACCTGCGGACGGTGAAGGAGCAGCTTCTCTACGAGATCGGAGATCCGGAAAACTACATCTCGCCTGACGCGACCGTCTCGTTGCTCGGGATTCGTCTGGAGCAACTGGCGCAGGATCGTGTTTTGATTGAAGGGGCGGCGGGTCGCCCACCCACCTCGCAATACAAAGTGAGCGCGACCTACCGCGATGGTTACAAGGCGCACGCTATGATCACAATTTTCGGACGTCACGCCGTGCAGAAGGCGCGCAAATGCGGCGACGACATTCTTCATCAACTCAAGCACGCCGGCTTCGAGTTCGAACGTTCGCTGGTGGAATGTCTTGGCAGTGGAGCGTGCGTTTCCGGTGTGGAGATTCCGGACTGGTCGGCCGAGCTTTTGGAAACCGTCTTGCGCGTAAGCGTTGCCGATCCGCGTCGGGAGGCGGTCGAGCGCTTTTCAAAACAGATTGCTCCAGTCGTTACCGCCGGACCTCAAGGTGTAACCGATTATTGCGCCAGCCGGCCGGAGGTGCAGGCGGTCTTCGGCTATTGGCCGACGCTAGTCGATAAGGATCTCGTCCAGCAAAAATTCGAAATGATCGCGGCGGAGGCAGCATGAAGAAGAGCAGCGTTAAGAATCGTCTTGGCGAGATCGCTTATGCCCGCAGCGGCGACAAGGGCTCGAGCGCGAACGTTGCCGTTTTTGCGCGCAAGGCCGAGGATTACGAACGATTGCGCGAGCAGCTCACCGAAGCTGTCGTAAAGAAATTCTTTGAACCGCTCGGAGTTCGAAAAGTCACCCGCTACGAAGCACGGAACCTTGATGCGTTGAATTTTCTCCTGGAGGGAATTTTGGGCGATGGCGGCAGACGCTCGCTTCGAATCGACGCTCAAGGCAAGACACTTGGGCAGGCGATTTTGGAATTAGAAATTAAGAATTAAGGGGTGGGATCGCCCGAGAATTCGTCGGTGATCGCGCGATTCATCGCCACGACGTGGGCGAGTGAATCCCGTGTCGGCAACCTCAGGCCACGCTGCTCCAGAGCGCGAACGACTTCTTCCGTCGGAATGTTTCCCACGAGCACATCTTGGGCGAATGGGCAGCCGCCCAGGCCACCGATGGCCGAATCGAAGCGGCGGCACCCAGCGTCGAACGCAGCCAGCACCTTTTCACCAGCTGCGGCGCGCGTGCTGTGCATATGAATTCCCACCTCGCATTCGGGGCAGCCGCGCAGGACCTCGGTCACGACCCGACGAATCCGTTCCGGCCCCGCCGCTCCGACAGTATCCGCCAGAGAAATTGCACGGATCCCCATGCTGAAGATCGCTCGTGCCGCTTCCACGGCGTTCTCTTCGCTCCACGCATCGCCGTACGGATTTCCGAATGCCATTGAAATGTATGCGACCATCTCCAACCCCGACCCATCCGCCATCTCCTTGATCTTCTTCAGGACCGACTGATTTTCTTCCGGCGATTGCTTTTGGTTTCGGCGCAGGAACGTTGCGGAAATGGAGCAGGGATAACCGAGGGTCTTCACGGTTCCGGTGGCGATCGCGCGCGCGGCGCCCTTCTCGTTGACGACGATGCCGATAATCTCGACACCGTCGAGTGCGCCGAGCTGCTCCAGCACTGCCTCGCTGTCGGCCATTTGCGGCACAGCCTTAGGTGAGACGAAGCTCACCGCGTCGATATGCCGGAAACCCGCCGCGGCCAGCGCGCGCAAATATTCCATCTTCCGCCCGGTGGGGATTTGGCGCGGCAGCCCCTGCCAGGCATCGCGCGGACATTCGATGAGCTTGACGGATTCCATCGTGACGGGTGTTACTGACAGCATAACTTAGATCATGCCAGTCGTTCTCGTCGAAAAACAAACACCGCAAATTACTCTCATCACGCTCAACCGGCCGGAGCGCCGCAATGCGCTCACGATTGAGTTGATGAGCGAGCTGGCCGTTACGATCGAAAACGTCGCGGCTGATTCCGAGCAGCGCATCTTGATTCTGCGCGGCGCCGGCAAAGCTTTTTGCACCGGGTTGGATTTAGAGGAAGCCGCCAAAGAATCGCCGCACGCCACCGCGGAAATGGCCGCGCGAATGCTGCTCGCTCTGGCCGAAACAAGACTCGTTACGATCGCGACTGTTCACGGCGCCGCCGTTGCCGGCGGCGCGGGGGTGATGTCCGCCTGCGACTTTGTTATCGCGGCCGAACACACAAAGATTGGTTACCCCGAAGTACGGCGCGGTCTCGTCGCCGGACTCGTCATGACTTTCCTCCGCCGCCAACTTCGAGAACGCGATCTCCGCGAGTTGCTTCTGGCTTCGGAGCTCATCGACGCCGAGCGGGCCCGCGAAATCGGCCTGGTCAATCGCGTGGTGCCGTCGAGCGAACTCGAAAACGAAGCCAAAAAAATCGCCGCCTCCGTTCTCCAAGGCGCGCCCGGTGCAATCACAAATTCCAAACGCCTGCTCGAAGAACTCTGGTCAAGATCAGTCCGCGACGATATTGAGATCGCTCTGCGTCACCACATGGAAGCCCGCGAGTCCCCCGAAGCAAAGGAAGGCATCGCCGCCTTCAACGAAAAGCGCCCGCCGAATTGGGTAGGTTAGGCAGAGCAGAAAAGACCGCCAGCCCGAGCCGCGCAAAGCGCGAAGGACCTCGCAACCATCGTGAGCGTGTTTGGGCACCGCTTCGCGAAGCAGCGCGTTGACGTTGAACACGCGGTTCCTGGCTTGTGTGATCAAAGAGCTACAGAGAGGTCCCTCGCCGTCGGCGCGGCTCGGGATAACAACAGTAGCTGCGCTAAATTAGAATTCCGCGGTCTCGAAGGAGATCCCAGTCGCGAGGCATTCCGGGCAAAGCTTGTGGTCCCGGTTCTCCGCCTCTGCTTCCGCCGACAAGATGAAAAGCTTGTGACACGGATCGTGCAGGCAATTGACGAACCGGCTGGTCGCTCGCCCGGTATGCGCGCAGCGGCCGACCTGCACCAGCCCTTCCTCCACCCGGACGGTCATCCGCTGATCGAAGACGAAACATTCTCCCTGCCAGTGTTCGTTCCCAAATTGCTCCTGATAGGCCGCTATCCCGCCGTGCAGCTGGAAGAGGTTCTTGAATCCTTTGCTCCGGAAAAGCGCTGAGGCTTTTTCACAGCGAATGCCTCCCGTGCAATACATCAGCACCGTCTTGTCCCTCAAGCTTTGCAAACGATCGACGTATTGCGGCAACTCGCGGAAGTGCTCGATGTCGCAAACGGCGGCGTTCTCAAATTTCCCCGCGTCCGACTCAAATCGATTCCGAATATCGAGCGGCACCGCGTCCGGATTTTCTTCCATCATCCGTTTCCACTCAGCGGGGCTCAGGTGATTATCTTTATCCGGCGTGATCGATCCGGCATTTAGAGTTACAATTTCCGGGCGAACCTTGACGACGAGCTTGGGAAAAGTTCCAGCGTCGCCCGCACTGATCTTGATCTGGATGTCGCTGAAACGTGGATTCGCCTTGAGAGCGGCGATGTACTGCTTCACAGCCTCTGCCGGTCCTGCGAGCGTCCCGTTGATCCCCTCCGACGCGATCAGAATCCGGCCTTTCAATCCGAGGAAACTGCACAGCTCACGCTGTTGGGTGGCAAAGGCCTCTGCGTCCACGATTGCGATATACTTGTAAAAGAGAATGACTGGGTATGTCACCGTCGTGTCCGACGAGCTCATGGAAGGCATCAGCGGCTCTCCTTCGATCCGCGTTCAACGAGTCTCTTCGTCAGGGAGACGAGCCCCGCCATCCGCAGCCATTCGGAGATGATGTTGCCGACAACCTGGCCCCACTTGTCTTCCGGATTGTGCTCGTGCAGCCAATGCCTCTTCCGTGATTTCGCTTCAGTCATAGCTTCTCCTGAATGATCTCGCACAAAGTCCACCAAGGACACAAAGGAGATTTAGGTTTCCTATCGACATGAGGCCAAATCCTCTCTGTCTTTGCTCGCTCAGCGCGGATCCTGGCGATCCAGGTTGCGGAGAGCGATCTCTGCTTCGGCTCGAGCTTGTTTGATACCGGGGGTTTGCATGGCTTGCGTCACCGATAGGAATTCCACAAAAGCGGCACGCGCATCCTCGGGATGACCTAGTTCAAGATTGAGAAGGCCCAGGCCGCAAAGAAGCAGCCGTGATTCCGGCAGGCTCTCGGTCCGGGCCTGTCCCCGGACGGCATTGAGTTCGCTCAGTGCCTCATTCTTTCGGCCGGCTCTCGACAGAATCGAGAGAAGTTTTCCTGTCAGGGCCGCAGTATAATGTGGCAAACGGATACGCCCTTGTTTGATCGTGTCGATCGCTTCATTCGTTCTGCCCTGATTCTCGAGACAAACCGCGAGATCTCGGTAAGCCCGATAGAGCGCGTAAGCAGACATCTTTTTCTGGGAAATAACCGCGCGTAAATCGAGCTCGGCCTCGGCGAATCTATGTTGATCGATTAAGGCAGAAGCGCGCACAATGTAGGTCGAAGCGGTTGGCGCAATCTCGATCGAGCGATTGAGCGCGGCCACTGCGTCTTCCAGTCTTTTGGCGTCAAGTAATGCGGCGCCATACCGTTGGTAATTTTCTGCCGAATTCGGATCGGATCGTGTACCCCATTCGGCAAGGGCAAGGTCCGAAGTCCAGGCGCGATTGTACCGGACAGTTTGAGCCGCCAGCGGAACGCTGACAATCATCGCGACAAGGAAAACCAGAACGGATTGGCGGGCTATCCGCTCGTCCCCAATTCGTTGTAGCAACGAGGTGAATGCCGGAACTACAAGAATCAGAAACCCGAGCAGGGGAAGATACAGATAACGATCGTGCACCAGGTTTTCAGGACCGAACGCCATAATGTTCATGGCCGGAACCAGCGGAATGAGGAACAAGGCCAGCCCAATTCTCGCAATCTTCGATAGCTTTGCCATCCTGATCATCCACCACCCGGCGCCTATGGTTACGACGAGCGGAATGATGAAATTGCTCACTCCGATATTCTCCGGCGTGACCGCGCGCAGAGGATACCAGGGTTCGATCCGGAAGGGAATGATCATCTGTCGAAAATAGAACGCGAATACAGCTGGGGCGGTGAGAATGGTCTCCCACAGGCTTGCCCCACCTTCAGCGAATCGTGCCGTAGTCCCCAAAATTAATCTCCGGGTTATGAGGTAGATTGCACCGACAGCCACGAACGGCCACACGATCGACAGTATCCGAGCCCAGGAGCCGTTCTTTTCGCCAGAGTCGCGATCGCCGCGGTACAACACCGCTACTACGATCAGCGGATAGAGGATCGCAATTTCCTTTGCACCTAGAGCCACCAGATACAGCCCGATCGCCAACGCCCATCTCAGCGGGGTCTTTTTCTCGCCCAAAAGATTAACGAACCAAAGCGAGCCGAGCAATGCCATCCCTAAGATCAAGTTCGGCGCCCCTGAGATCCACGCGACCGATTCGCAGTGAACTGGGTGGACGGCGAAGACCAACACGATTGCCCCGGCGATCGGCGCTGAAACCGCGAGCCGCCGTAAGAGCGCGAACGCCAACGTGATCACGACAAGATGCAACAACACACTGGCCAGGTGCCATCCAAGTACTTCGAAACCGAAAGACCGAAAATTGAGAATCAACCAAATGACAAACGATGGCCGCCAATAGTTGCTGTCGCCACCCCCAAACCCTTTCCATACGTCGGAAGTCAGAGCCCGCCAGTACTGGGATCCATCCTGAATTAGGGTGTTGCGCAAAATCTGGAGTTGATCATCCAGGACGAAGTCTCCGCGCAGGGCATTTGCATAGACAAGAAAACCCAACACCAATGCGGGAAGCAGCCACAAGAGTTCAATCCGCAAGTTGCGCTTTTCCGGCGGCGGTTTCACTGCCTTGCTGCCTTTGTCCCAGCGCTGCGTTGATGCCTTCTTTGCTTTAGATCTCATGCCCGTTGTCCGAAGCTGTCAGTGCGATCCGTGTCAGCATCGATCACGGTCTTGGTTCGCTGTTCGGACGCGCATACGGGATGGCTAGGATGGCTGCGCTGGAACCGGCCGTCGACAAAGATCATCGTTCCCTTTCACGGAAAGCGTCGCCGAAATGGCTGTAGCAACCTCAAAGCAGCGGTATTTGCGCGGCATCTTGCTCGATGCTGGCGAACCGGACGCCGAGCCCAATCAGGCGCACGCTTTTTCCGGTGCGAGCGAATGCCTCGCTTAAGAGCAAGCGGAACTGGTCCAGCGAGGGGGCCAGGCCGGCCCGCTCAACGGTTGTGCGCGTGAAATCGGAGAATTTCAATTTCACAAAGATTTTCGTGATTTTTCGGGCCGCTTCTTTTTGGTCCAAATCGGCCATGAGCTCTTCGAATAATTCCGGCAGCTTCTCCTCGCACTCGGTCAAGGTTTCGAGGTCGATCGAAAAAGTTTCTTCGTTGCTGAGCGACTTCCGTTCACGATCCGGCTCGACCGGGCGCTGATCGATGCCGCGACAAAGATCGTAGAGCTCGATCCCAAATTTGCCGAAGTGTTCCTGCAGCTCCGCGCGCGACAAGCGCTGCATCTCGCCACAAGTTGCTATGCCGAGGCGCTCCATCTTCTGCTCCGTCACATCTCCGATTCCCCAGAGCTTGCGCACCGGCAACTTCTCCATGAACGCCGGCACCTCTTCCTGTTTCACTTCGAATTGCCCGTTCGGCTTCTTCAGGTCGCTGGCGATCTTTGCGACCAACTTGTTCGGACCGATCCCGGCGGACGCGGTCAACCTCGTCTTGCGAAAAATCAGTCCCCGAATGACCTGCGCCAATGGCCCGGGAGCGCCGGGGTGTGTCGTAACGTCGAGATAAGCTTCGTCGAGCGAGAGCGGTTCCACGAGCGGGGTGAAACGATGCAGGATCTCCCGGATCACCGCGGATTCCTTGCGATAAACATCGAAGCGCGTCGGGAGGATGATAAGATTCGGACAACGCTGGAGCGCCATGAAAGTCGGCATCGCCGAGCGCACGCCGAACTCACGCGCTTCGTAGTTACAGGTGGTCAGCACACCGCGTCGATCACGCGCGCCGCCGACCCCCACCGGTTTTCCCTTCAGAGACGGCTGATCGCGCACCTCGATCGCCGCATAGAAGCAATCCATGTCGAGATGGATGATTGCGCGCTGCTCAGCCTCTAGCCTCACCAGTAAACGTCGCCTCAAGAATGCGCGACTTCCACCTCCTCTGCATTTGAAAATCTGCGCAATCTGTGGCTGATCTACCTCGCCATGAAATTCACTTACTACGGCCATGCCTGCTTCTCCGTGGAAGCCGGCGGCAAGACGTTGCTCTTCGATCCTTTCATCACGCCCAATCCGCTCGCCAAGAAAATCGATGCCGGCAAGATCGCGGCGGATTTTATTCTCGTTTCCCACGGGCATGGCGATCATGTCGCCGACGTGATCGAGGTCGCGAAACGAACCAGCGCAACGGTGATCGCTCCCTACGAGGTCGGCTGCTGGTTCGAAGAGAAGGGAGTGAAGAACGTCCAGGCCATGAATCACGGCGGCGCGGCCCGAACGGATTTCGGCCGCGTGAAATTAACGAGCGCCATCCACAGCAGTTCGATGCCGGATGGTTCCTATGGCGGCAATCCTTGCGGCTTTGTGGTGGAATCGCGCGACGGCAATTTCTACTACTCCGGCGACACCGCGCTGACTTCCGACATGAAGCTGATCGGGGAGGGGACCAAACTGAATTTCGCCATCTTCCCGATTGGCGACTTCTTCACGATGGGAATCGAGGAGGCGTTGCGCGCGGCTGAATTCGTCGGCGTCTCGAAATTTGTCGGCGTGCACTATGATACGTTTCCACCGATCAAGCTCGATCATGAGGCCGCATTCGCAGCAGTCCGCGCCGCGGGAAAAGAGCTGCTTCTACCGGCCATCGGGGAAACCATCGTCGTCTAGGGTACGGCGCTTCCAGCCGCCAAACTGCGAAAGTTACAGCTGTTGGGACTGGCCCGCACGATTTGTACGGTGAGGATGCGGCACGGAGCCGCGGGCTACGATGAATCTTCAACTGGTACACAAACTTCTCGCGGCGGCCGAGGAACCGCCCTCCGGTTTCCTCAACGTCCGCGGTGCCGATAGGGTCCGCGAAGTAGAACTGATGGCAGAGGCCGGACTGGTGGATGCTTCACTCGGGGAAGCCGGCACCACGGTGTTTGCCGTGATCAATCGTGTGACCGATGCAGGTCATAGCTTCTTGCGCGCGTTCAAGAACCAGCCTCCGCCGGGAACGGCGCCTCTCGCCGCCGCGCAAAACTAGCGCCGGCTTGTTGCCCGGGGGCGGGAATGCGCTCGATCCGCGGTCGACCCGCGCATAAGGTAGGTCCCGAAAAGTCATTCGCGACTGGAAGGAAATCAACCATGCCTACGACGCCTGAAGCTGTCCGTCCCATAGAACTGGCCGAGATCCGGGAAGCGCGCGAGCGGATTGCTGGGACCATCATGCGCACGCCGCTGGTTCGCCTGGAACTGGGACCGGACTATCCAGATATTCGGCTCAAGCTCGAGAACCTTCAGCCAATTAACGCTTACAAACTACGCGGCGCCGCCAACGCCGTGGCGATGCTTCCCGAGGCCGAGCGCAAGCGCGGCGTGTGGACAATCAGCGCGGGAAATGCCGGACAAGGCGTCGCCTACGCCGCGAGGAAAGCGGGCGTGCCATGCACCGTCGTCGTCATCGAGACGGCGCCGGCATCGAAAATCGAGCGAATGAACGCGCTCGGCGCGAAACTGATTCCGGTGCCTTACGACATCGCATGGAAGGCTCTCGAGGAAAGATCGTTTCCCGGAGTCGAAGGAACGTTTGTGCATCCGTTCGACGATCACAATTTCATCGCGGGTCATGCAACCATGGGCTTGGAGATTCTCGAAGACGCCCCTGACACCGCGGCAGTCATTGCCAGCATAGGCGGTGGCGGACTCATCGCGGGAGTCGGCAGCGCCATCAAGGCGCTCAAGCCGGAGATCAAGGTTTGGGGTGCTGAACCGGAGACGGCCGCGCCCGCAGCGCTTTCGTTCGCCATGGGATCGCCCCAAGTATTCAAGGACTGGAAGTATTCGTTCGTGGACGGCGCCGGCGGCCAGAGTGTCTTCCCGCGCATGTGGGAGCGGATGAAACCCGTAGTGGACGGCTACATCGTCGTCAGCCTCGATGAGACCAGGAACGCGATGCGCCTCATGGCGGAAAAAGCGCGAATCATTTCCGAAGGCGCGGGGGCTTTGCCGCTCGCGGCCGCTTTGACCGGCAAAGCTGGCCCGGGCCCGATCGTCGCGATTGTCTCCGGCGGAAATATTGATCTGAAGAAGTTTTGCGAGCTTATCGGAGCGTCAGCGAGTTGAAGCTATTCAACCATCGCCTTCGCAATTGGATTTGTAGGGCGTTTCAGTGAAACGCCAACCGATCTGCAACAAAAGCGTCTGACACAGACGCCCTGCAACAAATCTATTTTGGAACCACGGCTACGAGCGCCCCGCCGGCTGTGAGCGCAAGCCTTGGAGCAGGTCGCGCATAACCTCCATGCCGGCTCCGCTGCAATATTCCTTCGGCGTGGACGGCGGGAACTCAGTGGGCAGCGCCACGCATCTTTTCCGAATCTCTTCCAGCTCCGGCTCGTCGATCCGGATTGAAGTGAAGCCATCCCAATCCCATTGCCGACCAGTGCCTTCGATGAACCCCTCGATGGTGTTCGCAACTTCTTCGCGTGTCCTCTTCATAAGCCTAACGAAAACCCCGAACGCGTTTGGTGCAAGCGTGTCTTCGACGGAGTTTCCGCGCCAATGGAGTTTGGGAATGAGGACAGCGACTTGCCATAGGACGGCGCTCCGCCCTCCGGCGCGCGTGATCTCGAATGCGGCGCCGCGCGCCGTCCCTACCCATGAAAAAACAGAGCGGCGGCGACCTCAACGAATCGCCGCCGCCCTTTCCAGGTCACCTTGACGTTATTTCCTGGCCGCTTCGCGCAGGGCCTCTCTGGCTTTGCGCAGGTCCTCGCGAGCCTTTTGAATGGCGTCCCATTTTTGCTGCTGGGGCGGAGTTAGGAATGGGCGGATCTGCGACCGCACATTGTCGCGGATGGCTTTCATTTTCTCCATCGATTCCTGACGGGCCGCCTTCATCTGTGGCTTGGCCTGTTCGAGGATCGGGCGGATCTTCGCCTGTTGGTCGGGCGTCAGATCCAGAGTCTTCGTCATGTGTTCGAGCGTGTTAACCCGGTTGCGATGATGAGGTCTGTCCCCGCCCGCATCTTTCTCCGCGGGATTCTGGGCATTACCGGTTGAAATCGTGGCCAGCATGGCGGCGCATGCGGCGGTGAGCATGAGTAGTCTTATTTTCATTTGTAACTTTCTTAGTTATTCAGCGCGGCGAGCGCGCGTATTGTGAGGGGATAACCCGAAAAGATTCCGGAAGTTGCGAAGTTCTTCTGGAGCGGAGGCGAAAGCTGTGCGGGAGGTGCACGCACG
>JBEEHC010000164.1:0-13473 GCA_041167205.1 Verrucomicrobiota bacterium | reverse complement strand
GGGAGATCGGCGGTGACACACCGCCGCTACAGGTAAAACGCGGTCAGGATCAGGCAGTAAAATTGCTGCTCTTCATCGCATGCCGCATGCGCAATTGGACCAATTCATCTACGCCCTGGTGTGGAAGGCCGGGCCGTGGGTGATCCTTTGCGGCGTGGGCGGGATTGCGTTGCGTGAATTGCTGCGCCGGATCGGGCGGCGAGCCGCACGGCAGATTCATGACCCGCGCACGGACCGAGAAACGCTCAAGACGCCTCATTGCCCGTCGTGCAACCGCGCCATGGTGAAACGAACGGCGCGTCGCGGCGCTCGAGCTGGTTCTGAGTATTGGGGTTGCAGTAACTATCCGGCCTGCACTGATACGCGGAGCGCCTAGCAAAGGCAGAAGGCGGAACCCATTCGACTGCGCAGGACGGGCCCAGACAATGTCGATGACGACTGACGAACTGGAGGGAGCTTCGGTGGTCGTAGACCCGCGCCACCGGAGAGGATAGTCTGGGCCATGAAAGCGATCCGCGTTGAGCAGTTCGGTGGGCCGGAGGTGATGAAATTGGTCGAGGCGCCGAAGCCGCGGCCGGAGGCGGGACAAGTACTAGTTCGAATGCACGCCGCCGGCGTTAATCCGGTCGAGACTTACATTCGCGCGGGCACGTATCCGAGAAAGCCGGCGCTGCCTTTCACCCCGGGCAATGACGGCGCGGGTGTGGTGGAGCAAGTCGGCCCAGAGGTGGCGCTTCGGCCGGGCGATCGGGTTTACACGGCCGGGTCGATCAGCGGGACGTACGCGGAATTTGCGTTGTGCAATGCGACGCAGGTGCATCCGTTGCCGGCAAATGCTTCGTTCGTCCAGGGCGCGGCGGTGGGAACGCCGTACGCCACGGCGTATCGAGGATTGTTTCAGCGAGGGCAGGCGATGCCCGGCGAAACGGTTCTCGTGCATGGCGCGAGCGGCGGGGTCGGAACGGCGGCGGTGCAGCTGGCGCGCGCTCGCGGTCTGCGCGTGCTCGGCACCGCCGGGACCGAGCGTGGACGCGAACTGGTGCGCGAACAGGGCGCGCACGAGGTGTTCGACCATCGCGCGCTGGATTGTCTGGCGCAGATCATGGAGGCAACTTCGGGGCGGGGCGTTGACGTGGTTTTGGAAATGCTGGCGAACGTGAATCTCGGAAAGGATCTCACGATCCTGGCGGCGCGCGGGCGCGTCGTTGTCATTGGCAGCCGGGGTCGGGTGGAGTTCGATCCGCGGGATACGATGTCGCGCGACGCCGATATTCGCGGGGTGGCGCTGGCCAACACACCGGTGGCGGAGATGGCGAGCATTCACGCGGCGCTGGTCGCGGGCTTGGAAAACGAAACGTTACGTCCGGTGATCCGTCAGGAACTGCCGCTGGCGGAGGCGCCGCAGGCGCATCGAGTCGTGATGGAGCCGGGAGCGCTGGGGAAAATCGTGCTGACGGTGGGGCCAAGCATTTAGCGAGTTAGCGAATTTGCGAATGGGGCGTCGGCGGACCATCGCGACAAAAGACGAAGAGGAACGTCTATTGAAAAAAAGGGAATGGCGAATCGAAGGCAGCATGTCGGCGGTCATAGACCGCCGCTACAGAAGAAGGAGCGAGCGCTACGGGATCCGGTAGGCTTCGACGAGGGCGACGCCGGTGGTATTGGCTTTGCCGCGGACGATAGCGGTGTAGTTCCCGGGCGTGAGGAATGGCGCGACGATCGCTGACTCGCGGTCGTCGGTGGGAGCGAGCAGCGTGGCATTCACGGCCTGCACCTGATAGGTTTTCCAGTTGTCGTTGGAATCGATCATGGCGCCGTTGCCATCGTGCAGTTCGAGGGTGGGATCGAGGAGAGGGTTGGCGATGCCGGAGCTCGCCAGCGTGGGTCCAATAGCGCGGAGCAACATGACGGGGCTGTCGCCGGGCCCGATGATGACGCCAGCAATCAAGACGTTGTCGCCGGTGCCGACGAAGCCGCGCGTGCTCAAGTTCGCCAGGGTAGAACTCACGGCGGCTTCGAGATCGTAAACTTCGACCAGGCCGTTGCCGGTGGTGCCGTTCTGTCCGGCCAGGATCGCGGTGTAGGATCCGGGTGAGAGAGTGATCACGATCGCGGATTCCAGATTGTTCTGCGGAGCCAGGCCGGTGGCCATGATTTCGGCTTCCTGCGAGTCTCTCCAGTTATCATTCATCTGCAGTTGGTTTCCCGTTGCGCCGAACAAGGTCAGAGTCGGATCCGCCAGCGGACCCGGGACGCCGTTCATGGCGAGCGATGGGCCGATGCCGCGAATGAGGACTCTTTTCGGCACGTTGCCGGCGACGATGAAACCGGCGATGGGAACGCGCTCGCCTGTATCGACGAAGACGCGGGTGGCGATGTTGAGGGCCTTGGATATGGGAGTAGGCGGCAGCGTGATCGTATCATTGGCTAGTCTCGCAAGCCGATAGTGGCCGGCGGTGGTGGGATGGACGTCGTCCCAGAACAAGTACTGGTCCGCGTTCACATTGTTGCCCTGGGCTGAGCCGCTCGTGTTGGTGAAGCCGTATCTGGGGCCGTTGCTGAAAAGGCGGATCGTGTTCGTCCAGATATCGGGGCGATAAATCGTGGGTGTAAGGCCCTGCGACGCGAGGCTGATCAGGAGGGCATCAAGGTCGGCGTTGAGCTCCTGGCGGTAATTTGCGGAGGCGACGTTCTTCGACCTTACCGTGGCGGGGTTGCTCAGATACCTGGGAATGTCGCCGAGGGGCGGCACGTTGGGCACCATGATGTATCGCGCACCGGCGTGCGCGAGGCGGCTGGCCAATGCGGTCGCGCGCGCGGCGGTCGCAGTCACGTTCGCTGCGCTGTCGTCATTGCGCAGGTCGTTGCCGCCACCCCAGACGAGGTAGAGTGCGTTCGGGTCTACCATGTGGGCGGCGAGGTAATCGTCCATCTGCTTGCCCATGTCATCGACGGTGATGTTTATGTCGCCGAAAGGAGTAGAGACAGCTGTCTCAACGTGCGTGCCGTTGTTCGTCGTCGCGCCGCCGAACGCGTAGTTGACCCCGCCGCCGAGGCTGTAAGTGGCGGGCGGGAGACTCAAGAAAGTTTGCGCGAGCTGTTCGTGCCAGACGCCGGCGTAAACAGTGTTGGACGGGCTACAGCCGGTGTCGTTCGTGAACCGGCCGTTACTGAAATTAAAAGTGTGGCTGGGATAATCGACGAAGCCGCCGCTTTGTGCGTTCGTGCGATTACGAACGTTTCCCGTGTCGGAGAGGCTGTCGCCAATCACGACGACCCGGCTAAAGGCCGGCGCCGGTTGTTGAGCGAAGGCGGACAGGCCGGTGCCCAGAGCGGCCAAAATCAGGAAGACAGAAGGAAGCGTCCAACGTCCAACGAAAGAAGGAACGAAGGCGAGGGATTGAGCGAATGGAAAGCGCGGCGAAATCATATTTTAGGTAATCGTAGTTAAATCTAATTCGGCGCAACTGCCGCGAGTGCGCGTGCGAAGGAAGGAATGAAGGCAGAAACCGAGAGCGAACGCGGAAGCCGCTCTCAGCTCTTGCGGACCGCGATGATGTAGGCCGCCTTGGGAATAGCGAAGCCGGCGCCTTTGGCGAAGGGTCGCACGGCGCTCTCGACGGCGGATTGGATCGCGCGCAGCGTCTCGGGCGTTTGGCGCGCGAGTAATCCGGCGGTGCGGACGCCGGCATGGAGTTCGGCGTCGAAAGGGAAGCGCGCAGTGGGCACGTTCCACTCGATGGTGTGAAGCTTAAAGATGAGCGACGCGCCATCGAACCCGGCGCGCTCCAACACCTGCCGAAATTCTTCCCGGCCCGCATACAAATGATGCGGCGGCCCCTCCGGAAGATCGACCTTCAGATTTGCGTGCGCCGCGATCGCGTCGTCGATGATTTTCGCATACGGACTTTCCGCGGCCGGCGCCCAAACCGTAAAACCGAATTTTCCGCCAGGTTTGAGGACGCGGCACGCCTCCGCGCAGGCGCGTTCCGGATGGGCGACATGTAGCAGCGCGAAGTTGGCCAGGATACGATCGAAGCTAGCCCCGGTGAAGGGAAGATCTTGCGCGTCGCCTTCGCGGAACTCGATCCGCGGAAACATTTTTCGCGCGATCGCGATCATCTCTCGAGAAAAATCGAGACCGGTGGGGAAAGCGCCGCGTTCCGCCGCGGCCGCGGAGACGTAACCCGGGCCGCAACCGACATCGAGGATCGACATCTTTTCTTCCACGTCCACGGCCTCGAGCAGAGGGGGAATGAATTGGCGCGTGGAGGCCGACCAGGCGGAGTCGTACCTGTCCGCGACGCGGGCCCAGCCTTCATGTTCGAATTGGGCGAAATCCACGAGGGGAGAATGAAGGACGAAGGAAGAATTAAAAAGGAAGAAGGACGAAAACCCCAAATCCTTCGGGCTTCAAACTCTCGTGGCCGCCTCGGCGGCGCAGATTTCGCGGGCGATTCCGCGCGCTTCGTCTTCGAGAGAGCCGACGGTAAAACTGGCGGAGGTCTGACGGTCGCAAAGATATTGTCGAATCCATTGCTCGAGACCGCCGCTTCGTTCGCATTGCGCGACGTGTACAAGATTGTGCAGGAGCAATTCGCGGTCGCCCCACGCTTCCGCGCGAATTATGATCGCGTGGCCGAATCCGACGCAACGCGTGTCTCCGGTAATGATACGAGTGCGCCGAGCCGCGTCAGCCAGTTCGCCGCTTTCAGGCAGCGGTATCCGATCGACGACCAGCACTCTAACGCGCTCCCAATCTTGAACACCGGCCCGGCGCGCATCCTCCATGTGCTGCGGACTCAGGGGCGTGCCGTGGACGAGAACGAATTCTTCCTGTGCTTTGGCCCACTGATAAGCGAGCGGCAAAAGTTGTTCGAATGTCTCTTGATCGATCACGTGGTGCGAGGGTAATCCGGGGCTGCACGAGAAGAGAGCAAAAGGCGTGCGAGGGGCAAGCGGATGAAAGCATTTGGGCGAGTTTCCGCGACGACCTCTGAGGCCGGCAGCGTGGCAGGTGGCGGAAATTGTGATACTAAATTGAATGCGTCTTAAAGTTGTGTTGGCAGGGGTGTGCGCCCTCGCGTTGCAGAACGCGACGGCGGGGAGTGAAGGTCCATACAAATTTCTCAACGAAATCCCAATCGGCGGTGAAGGCGGCTGGGATATTTTGACGATCGATGCCCCCGCGCATCGGCTTTACCTTTCGCACGCGACAAAGGTTGTCGTGGTCGATCTGGTGAAGAATGCGGTGGCCGGAGAAATTACCGACACACCCGGCGTGCACGGGTTCGTCGCCGCGCCGGAATTCCAGCGCGGTTTTTCGACCAACGGCAAGGAAGCGAAAGTCAGCGTCGTCGATCTGAAGACGCTCAGCACGGTCTCGAAAGTGGAGACGGGCGAAAACCCGGATGCGCTGGTCTACGACGCGCGTCGCGGCGAGGTTTACGTGTTCAATCACACCGGGAAATCAGCGACGGTGATCGATGCGAAGACGGCCAAGGCCGTGGGTACGATTGCGCTCGGTGGCAGCCCGGAATTCGGCGCGGTCGACAGCGCAGCCGGACGCGTTTACTGCAACCTCGAGGACAAGAACGAGGTCGCCGTCATCGACATGGCAAAGCGCGAAGTGACCGCGCGCTGGCCGCTCGCGCCGGGCGAAGAGCCGACCGGCATCGCCTTCGACGCAGCGCATCACCGTTTGTTTGTGGTTTGTCATAACAAAATGATGGAGATGCTCGACACCCAAAACGGCAAGGTCGTTGCCACGGTGCCGATTGGCGCCGGCGTGGACGGGTGTGCGTTCGACGATGCGCTGCAGCTCGCGTTTGCCTCATGTGGCGAAGGCACGACCACCATCGCGAAAGAGGAAACACCGCAGAAGCTCACGGTCGTGCAGACGCTCAAGACAGAGCCGCGCGCGAGAACCATTGCCCTTGATCCTCAGACGCATCGGATCTATTTGCCGAGCGCGCAATTTCAGCCTCCGCCGTCCCCGTCGCCTGGCGCCTCGCCCGGGCGGCCGACGATTGTGCCGAATAGTATGAAGCTGTTGGTTTACGGACCGGTCGAAGCGGCCAAGCCGTAGGCCGAGGAGCAAATGCACGCTTCCGGGTGTAGGGTGCGCCTTATGAAAACAATCAATAGGCTGGCCGTCGCGGCGGCGATCTTGCTAATCGGTTCGACGGCTTCTCTTCTGGCGGCGTCACAAGAGACGCAGGCCCAATTGCAAGCTGAAGCGAAAGTGACTCGAGCGGCCGCGGAGAAGACGGCGCTCGCCAAGGTCCGAAACGGCAAGATTGAATCCGGCGAATTGGAGAAGGAGCACGGCAAACTGGTCTGGTCGTTCGACATCTCGATGCCGCATTCCAAGAACATCACCGAAGTGCAAGTCGACGCGAAGACCGGAAAGGTCGTGGTCATGCAGATAGAGACGCCGAAGGATCAGGCGAAGGAAAAAGCGGCGGACAAGAAACAGAAGTAAGTAACCGAGCTCGTGAAGCCGAGGGGATTCCAGTTGCGTTGGCCAGCCCTTCCCCTTTTGGCCGTGCTTGTCGTAGCCGTGCTGGCCCCGCACGACGCGAGGGCGCAAGGCGGCCCGCCGATGATCACCGACGATCCTGGAACGCCCGGGAATGGAAAATGGGAGATCAATCTCGCGGTCGTGTTTGACCGGCGGCCGAGCGAGGTCGCGTTCGACGCGCCGGCGATCGATATCAATTATGGCGTCGGAGAAAGCATTCAGCTGACGTTGCAAACCGCGCCCGTCATTTTGAAGCGCAGCGATCACGGAGCGCTCGGCGGACTCGGCGCAACGGAGGCGGCGTTGAAGTGGCGATTTCTCGATGAGGAAAAGTTCGGGGCCGACGTCTCGATGTTTCCGCGAGTTATCTTTAATATAGTGCAGTCGTCGGTGCGTCGCGGATTGTCCGAGGATGGCACCCGAGTGCAATTACCGTTTCAGGTGGCGAAGAAGTTCGGGAAGGTCGCCCTCGATTTCGAATGGGGCGCGCTCGCCAGCACCGTCGGACGGAGCGAATGGCTTTACGGAATCGTGGGTGGCGTCGAGCTGACAAAATCGACCACCGTCATGGCCGAACTCCATGGCACATCGCGGATGAGTCTCGATCGGGACGTGCTCGCGGTGAACTTCGGCATTCGGCAAAAACTGACCGATCACGCAATTTTGATCGCGTCGTTAGGCCACGAAGTTCGGACGCCGGCCGACCAGCCTCTCGCCTTCCTCGGATATTGTGGCGTGCAGCTGCTCTACTAATCGATCAATGCGCTTTTGAGGCCGGCTTTTGCGGGAAAATCAGAATCAACGCAATGATCACCACCAGGAGCGCTAACGATGCAGTGTAACGGCTTAGAGCCAGCCCTCCTTGTGCGTGCGGCTTATCGAGAAAGTCACCGACGACGGCGCCGAGCGGGCGAGTCAGGATGAAGGCCGTCCAAAATAAAATGACACGTGAAATGCTCGTGAAGTAGTAGAGAAGAGCGGTCAACAGAAGTAGACCACCGAAGACCGCGGCCGCCCCGACATACCCCATCTCATTGGTATCGGCGACCCAATCGCCGAGGGCCGTTCCGAGCGTCTGCGAGAACATGATCGTCACCCAATAAAACACCTCGACCTTCGGTGTATTCACCGTCTCGATCGATATGCTCCCGGTCGACCAACGCCAGATCGCAAGCGACGCAATCACGAAGATCAGCAAGATCGTCGAACCGCCGGTGTAGCCGATGCCGAGCGATCTGGTGCAATAATCCGCCAGGGTGGTCCCGACCGTCGTCGTGGCGACGATCGTGAGCCAGTAGAGGAACGGGTGAAATTTTTTCGCCCTGATTTGCACAAGCACCGCGGCAACGAAAACCACACCGAAGATTGCCGTTCCGATCAGATAGCCTGTGCCCTTGGCTTCGGCCGTCGTCTCGCCAAGCCACGACATGGTGACGGCATCGCCACCGGTCTCGCCCAGCGTGGTGGCGAGGATCTTAACGATCCAGAAGAGCAAGGTTACCTGGGGGACCTTAGCAACAAGGTCCGATCTCTTCTCGTCTATTTCCATGGTGTTTTGCTATCGTCGGAAGGCTGATTAAATCCGGCCGCAACTATCGGCACGTCTTTGTGACGCTAATAGAGCTGTTCTTCGGGCTCGCGCGGAGCTTCATCCTGCTGGACGCCGGATTGAGGGAACCGATCGGCCTGAATCCGGCGACGATCTCTAAGCCGGGGCAAGGCGGCCGTGAGACCGCCCACAATGAGGAGCACGACTCCGAGAACGAGCCAAACCATCGCGATTTTCGGGACTGATCTGAGATGCTCCGCCAAGGCAAGCAGGAGACACAAGAGGCCGAGCTCGGCGATGGTGATGCCAATTCCGATCATGGCTTGGGAGGATATCGCCGGCATTCTAAACCCGCGCAGTTTCTCAGAAATATTCATGGTGAGATCGGACGATAGACGTGGCGAAAGCATTTGGCGAGTTGGCGATTTTGAGTGCACGCCGCGACGAAGTGTAGGCGGCTACAGGTTTCCAAAGCCGGATGAAAAGGCCGCGGGTTTTAGGCTTGTGGGACAGGAAGGCGGGTGACACGCTCGGGGCATGAACTGGCTACCGATTCTTTGCGCGGCTGCGGCTTACTTTTTCCTGGGCTTTGTTTGGTATTCGTTGCTCTTCGGCAAGATCTGGGCGGCAGAGCAAATGCGGCACTGCGGGGGCGAAGGGTCGATGCCAGCTAAACGCGAGTTCGCCGGGATGTTGCTCGCGAACTTTATCTCGAATCTCGTGGCTTCTGCGGCGATCGCGTATCTCCTCCACCGAACCGGAACCGCTGATCTTAAGCATGCTCTCAAACTCGGCGCGGGCCTCGCCGCGGGATTCTCCATCACGACGTTAACAATTATTCACGTGTGGGAAAAGAAATCGACCAAGGTCTGGATGATCGACGCGAGTTATCATTTGGTCGGGTGCATGATCGCGGCCGCGATTCTGGTTTCGTGGCCGTAGGAAGAATGAAGGAAGAGTTAAGAAGCGGGAATCATGATTCCTTCTGACTTTTCATCACGAGAGCGGCGACGAGGCCGATGCAGAGGAAGCCGACAATCTGGATAAACATGTAGGCGGCGGTATAGACGCAGGGGAAGCCGTACCAGTTCCAGTAGGAAACATTGGTCGCGATCGTCGCCAGAATTCCCGCGACGAAGACGAAGCCGACGCGTCCGCCGAATGCGACGATTCGTGTCTGCGCCAGGAGGAAGACGGCGAGGAGTGCTTCAAGAAGTTCGGTGGCGAATTCGATCGTCAGCCATTTGCCCATGGCCATCGGACGCGAACCGACCGGATGATATACCAGGAGACCGGAAGGATTGGCCGCGAGCTTCTCCTCATAGTGCGTCATGGCTTCTTTCTGCTGTTCATGGGTCGGATTGTCGCCCACGCCCAACCCGGGGAAGTGATAAAGACCATCCTTATCGCCGAGACCGGTTTGTAGCGCGGCAAGCACCGCCTGCTCATTGGGAAGCTCGCGAATGCCGGCATGGCCAAGCGGAAGGAACATGTGCGCGATTGATGTCCAAAAAAACATCGCGATTCCACCGAGAACCCCAGCCAGAATGATTCGGGTTGTTGTCATGGGCGAAGGGTCTATCAGACCCGTGATCACTTTGCCAGTAAGTGATTTGGCGATTTGACCGGGGAGAGCGAATTCTCTTCGCTCGACATTCGGCATTCGCCATTCGTCATTCCCCCATGCTCTTGAGTGAAGACGAAGTCCGCGCGCTTTTGCGGATGGAGGAGCTGATTCCGGCGATGGCGGGGGCGTTACGCGACCTTTCCGCGGGCAAGGTCGTGCAGCCGATGCGGCTCGTCTTGCCGGTGAGTGAACACAAAGGCTTCTTCGGAGTGATGCCCGCTTATGGTGGCGCGCTCGGGGCGAAGCTGGTGACGTTTTATCCAGACAACAAAGGGGTGCCGACGCATCATGCGATGATTCTCCTTTTTCGTCCGGAGACAGGTGAACCGCTCGTAACGATGGATGGGCGGTTGATCACGGAGATGCGCACGGCGGCCGTATCGGCGGTGGCTACAGACGCGCTGGCACGCGCGGATGTATCGGTGCTGGCCATTCTCGGCTCGGGTGTGCAGGCCCGGAGTCATCTGGAAGCGATGCGGATCGTGCGGAAATTTCGTGAGGTGCGAGTCTGGAGCCCGCGGAATTCGAGGGAATTTTGCCGGCGGCACGACGTCTCTGCCGCAGTGTCGGCGGAGGAAGCGGTGCGGGGAGCTGATGTGGTCGTGGTGGCAACGGCCGCGACGACGCCAGTCTTGCTGGGTGAATGGCTCTCGCCCGGAGTGCACATCAATGCAGTAGGCGCGACGCGGCCGAACTGGCGCGAGCTGGATGATGCGACATTGCGCAAGGCACGCATCTACGTTGAATCGCGTGAGGCGGCGATGAAAGAATCCGGGGACATCATCGCGGCTGGCACAATTTTCGCCGAGATCGGCGAAGTGGTGGCGGGCTCCAGGAATGGCCGGGAGTCCGATGAGGAGATCACGCTGTTTAAGTCGGTCGGGGTTGCGGTCGAAGATATCGTGGCGGCGGATCTGGTCTGGAAGAATGCCGAATGCCGAATGGGGAAGGGGGAGCGAGAGAAAGGATAATGGAAGGAAAATTTCCAAACCGCGCGGAAGCTGGCCGGCGACTGGCGGAGAAGTTGACCGCTTACCGGGGCCGGGATGACACGATCGTTCTCGGGCTGCCGCGCGGCGGAGTTCCAGTCGCTTATGAAGTGGCGCAGCGACTCGAGCTGCCTCTGGATGTTTTTGTGGTGCGCAAACTCGGCGTGCCGGGCTATGAGGAGCTGGCGATGGGCGCGATCGCGTCCGGCAACGTGAGCGTGTTGAACGAGGACGTGATGCGCGCTCTGCCGAATGCGGAAGCACTCCTTGAGTTGGTCACGGCTCGGGAAAAAATTGAGCTGCAACGGCGGGAATCCCGCTATCGAGAGAACCGGCCCGCGCCGGATTTGCGTGGTCGCGTTGTCATCCTGGTCGACGACGGCCTCGCGACGGGCGCTACGATGCGCGCAGCGGCGGCGGCGCTGCGGAAACAAGGCGTGGCGAAAATTGTGGTCGCGGTGCCGGTGGGCGCGCCGGAAACGTGTGGCGAGATCGAGTTAGAGGTGGACGAAACGATTTGCGCGTACACGCCGGAGTTCTTCCATGGCGTCGGCCAGTTCTACGAAGACTTTTCGCAGACGAGCGACGAGGAAGTGCGGGAGCTGCTGGCGGCAGCGGAGATCAGAAGGAAGAATTAAGATTCAGGAAGTCCGGAAGCTGCGATAGCATGGCCGCGGATGAACGAACGCCAGGACGAGATTGCTTCGGCGCTTCCCCCGGATCTGGACAAGCTCCCGCGGCTCGACGGGTTTCGTCTGCGCGGAATCGAGATGACGCGGCTGGAGACGTTCATCGACGCAGCCTTCGCCTTTGCCGTGACCATGATGGTGATCGCCACGCAACAAGTCCCCGACGATATCGACGCGCTTCTGAACGCGTTCAAGCATGTGCCCGCGTTTATCGCGAGCGTTGCGGTGCTGGGGATTTTCTGGCGGGGGCATTGGTTGTGGAGCCGGCGTTACGGCCTGGAAGATGGCGTCTCGATCTTCATTAGCTGGGCTCTGTTGGTCACCATCCTGATCTATATTTATCCGCTGAAGGCGATTTTCGGCTCGATGTTTTACATGCTGAGCGACGGCAGGCTGGGCCAGGCTCTTGGGCTTCGCACCGAAGCACAGGTCCGGGCGATTTTCGCGATTTTCGCGATCGGTTTCACCGCCATCGCGGTGGAAATCCTGCTGCTCCATCTGCGGGCCTGGCAATTGCGCGAGCCCCTGCGACTGAATGCGCGGGAACAGTTCCTGGCGCGCGCCGACTTGTCGGGATGGAGCGTTCCGGCGAGCGTCGGGCTGATTGCGTTGGTGCTCGCACTGACCCTTCCCGCCGACCAAATCCCACGGAGCGGGTGGATTTATTTATCGATGGCGATTCTGGTGCCGGCGCAGAAGTGGTTTCTCGGACGACGGCGGCGAGGAGATTGACCGGGGAACGCTTTCAGTATTTGATCGCGCAGTGGCCGACTCTCCGAGCCCGAAGCGTCACTGGCACCAGACGGCGGTGTTTTGCTGGGCGCTGGCTCTGATTATTCTCGGTGCAATCGGTTGGTTCGATTTTTCGACCGGGTATGATCTGCACGTCTTCGCGTTCTATTTCCTTCCGGTCTGGCTCATAGGGTGGCACGTCGGCCCTCGCAGCGGGGTATACATGGCGCTGCTCGCCGCGGGAACGTGGTTCGCGGCGGATTACGCAGCGGGCCATCCCTACTCGTCGCCGGGTATCGCGGGCTGGAATGCGATTATGGAGCTGGCGGCCTGCATTGTCGTGGCTGGTGTCGCATCGATCGTGCGCACGCAACTGCGCGCCCAGGAAAAACTGAATGCCGAGCTCTTCGAGACCATGGCGCAGGTCAAGCGTCTCGAGGGCCTGCTGCCGATCTGTGCCGCTTGCAAACAGATCCGCAACGAGCGCGGCGAATGGGAGCTAATGGAAAAATATATCACCACGCATTCCGAAGCGCAGTTCAGTCACAGCGTTTGCCCTGAATGCGCCCGCCAGCTCTACCCCCAATATTTGGATGAGCCGGGTGGCAAGTGACGAGTGCGAATGGCGAATGACGAATGGCGAGCGGCCGCGTCAAGAACGCAGAGTTAACTGGACATTGAAGTTCGGAAACGCACCTTGAGTCAGATGACGAAGCCCGCCCGATTCTCGTATGCCATGCTCGCAGCGACGCTGGTCCTGGTGGGCTTGCTGCAACTGGGGGCGCCGTTGCTCGCCCTGCTCTTCTCCTATTTTGTCCTGACGAAATTGAGTCGCTTTATTCCCAACAAGTGGCTCACGCTCGCGCTCTTCGTCGTCCTGGTCGCGGCGATCACCTATACGGCGGGGCACTTCATTCGGGCGGCCATCGCCGCCCTGCCAAAGATCGCCGACAACTCCATCCCGGCCGCGATGACCTGGGCGCAGGCGCATGACCTTAATCTCCCTTTTACCGACTTCGAAGGTCTCAAGGCCCATGCGATGACGGCCATAAAAGACGAGGCGCATTACCTCGGCGACTTCGCCAACTTCGCGCGCCACGCCTCCACGACCTTTGTGTTTATCATCATCGGGATTGTGGCCGCGGTCAGTCTTTTCTTTAACAGCCAGCTCGACCTCTACCGCGAATCGCACAAAGTACGGAACAATCTTTACTCGATCTGTTGCGACGAAATCACCGCTCGCTTCAGCGAATTTTATCGCAGTTTCGCCACGGTGATCGGCGCGCAAATGACGATCTCGTGCATCAACACCATCCTTACTGCGATCTTCGTCTTCGCCATGCAGCTTCCGTATGCGCCGGTTG
>JBEEHC010000163.1:0-23146 GCA_041167205.1 Verrucomicrobiota bacterium | reverse complement strand
ATTCCCTGCGAAGATCACAGCATCGACTTGGTCGCAAGTTTTGAAACGATCGAACACATCAGCGAGCATGATGCCTTCTTATCCGAGATCAAACGCGTTCTCGCGCCCGGGGGGATTCTCGTCATTTCCAGCCCGCACAAAGCCGAATACCAAAAGGTGTCGGAAGCGGCAAATCCGTTCCATCAGGCGGAACTGGACCACGATGAGTTTGTCCAGCTAATCACCAAGAGATTCAAACATTGCGTGGCGGCGAAGCAGAGGTTGGTGATCGGATCCTGGATCGCGCCTGATGAGCCATCCGCCCAGGTTTCGACCGCGACCTTTCGCGGCTGGTTCGATGAAATCGATATAGAAAACGGAGTTCATCGCGGCCTCTACTCGATCGCGGTCTGCTCCGATCAACCGCTGCCCGTATTCAATCTGGGCATGTTCGAGAACCTTCAGGACAGCGCCGATACCTGGAACCTTCTGGATACTTATGATACGCCCGCCCAGATTTCGGCCAGGCTTATCGAACTTACTAAAGCGGGCGAGGAGAAAGCCATGCTGGTCCTTCAGTTGCAGGGGGAGGCCGAGAAGAAGTCGCAACAACTGGCTGAATTTGAGAAAGAGCTAGCGGCGAGATCGAAGCATGTTGTTCAGCTTGAACGCGAGGGCGAGGAAAAGTCGAAGCAGGTAGCCCAGTTCAAGAGCGAAGCCGACGAAGGATCGAGGCAGGCTGCTCAGTTGAAACGCGAAAACGAACAGCAGTCCCGACACCTTGAACGACTCAAGAATCAATCGGAATTAGCGGACGATCGCCTTGCGCGCGCCAAAAACGAACTCCTCGATGCTCGGTGGGAAGCATTAACCCTGCGTGGCACCTTGTTGCGCAAGAGTGACTCGGCCGAAACGCCTTTTTCTCGTATTCTGGAGCTGGAAAATCGCGTCGAAACAACCACGAGTGAGCGCGACCACTTGCGCGCCATGCTGGCCTCACTCCAGAACGATCTCGAGCGGGAACGGCTCGCGGGGCAGGCAAGACAAGGCGAACTCCGCGCGATCCAGGATCAATTGAGAGCGACCCAGGATCAATTAGACACAACGCAGGCTCAGTTGAAAACGACGGCGAAGGATCTTCGGTCTGAGCAAAAACAAATGGATCGCCTGAGGGCAAGCATGTCGCACAAGCTCATTCTTCCGTTTGGCAAATCGCAACGGAAGTTACAACAATTGACAGCCAGCAGGCGGGCGGATGATTGACGCAGCGACCTGCCGGTTCTGCATCGATGAGCCGAAACCATTCTTCGCGAGCCATGGGGGAATTCGGTTTTCGGGTTGGTGTTTCGACGAGTCCTCCAGCACAACCTTGCGAGTCAGGCTGACCGTTGCCGATCGGACCTATCACTGTGAATCAGGACTGCCCCGGCCCGACGTGGGGGCGGCTTTTTCACCATTTCCCCAAGCTGCGGCTTCCGGCTTCCTTTTACAGGATTGGATGCCGCTGGGTTATCAACTGGCCCATCTGGAGTTGAGCACGGACGGCGCCCAATGGTGCCGTGTCTGGTCTGGAACACTCTGCGCCGAGATCGCGCCGCTGATAGCTCGCGTCGACTTTCCGTCGGTCGATGTCGTGGGTGAGAACCCTGCTACTGTTTCCGGATGGGCGCTCCATCCTCAAGAGCCGGTCGAGCGTCTTTCCCTGCAAGTGGGAGGCGTTTCCGTTGCATGTCATTACGGAACGCCCCGCGCGGACGTCGCGGCCAATTTTCCCAATCTGCCGCAAAGCAACCGGTGTGGGTTCGACTGCCAGATTAATCTTCCTTCTGAAAGTGCCCCCCTTACCCTAAAAGCGCGCCTTCGATCGGGATCGATCGTTGTCAGCCACCTGGACAAGGTGCTCTCGGTCAGCAATGAACCTGCCAGCGCCTTTCTTCAATCTCTCGATGAACATCGCGCCTCACTTCTCCAGTTCCCACAGTACCCTAAACCGAAAGTCTCCATTCTTATTCCGGTCTTCAATCAGACGGAGGTGACCCTCGCTTGCCTGAAATCGATCCTGAAGAACACCATCGGACTCGATTATGAAGTGATCGTGGTGGATGACAACTCCTCCGAGCCGACCGCGCGCTGCCTGGAACAAGTGGGGGGATTGCGTGTTCTAACTCACAAGTCGAACCTGGGATTTCTCCACAGTTGCACCGAAGCTGCCGCTATTGCTCGTGGAGAATATCTTCTTTTCCTGAACAACGATACGGAAGTTACTCAAGGCTGGCTGGCAGCTTTGCTGCGGGTTTTCGAACGGCGGATGGATGCCGGACTCGTGGGGGCCAAACTGGTTTATCCGGACGGCCGCTTACAAGAAGCGGGAGGAATCATCTGGCGGGATGCTTCCGGTGTTAACTACGGGAAATGGGATCATTCGGACAGGCCGGAGTACAATTACGTGCGCGAGGTCGACTACTGTTCCGGCGCCTGCCTGCTCATACCCAAGGCGTTTTTCGACCGGATAGGCGGTTTCGACGCCACCTACGCCCCCGCCTACTACGAGGACACTGACCTTGCCTTCAAAGTAAGAAAGGCTGGAAGGAAGGTTTATTATCAGCCCTTCTCGGTTGTAGTTCATCACGAGGGACAGTCGTCGGGAAGGAGCACCGACAGTGGCGTAAAGAGTTACCAACTGGTCAATCAAACGAAGTTTCGCAATAAGTGGGCCCAGGAGCTTTCGCGCCAACTTACCTGGGACACTCCTCATATTCGCGGGGCCAGGGGGCGCGGTCCTCAGTTACAGGCGCTGGTCATGGACGCACGGGTGCTTTCGCCCGACCAGGACTCTGGATCCGTCCGAATGATGGGCCTCCTGCTCATCCTTCAGGAGCTCGGCCTGCACGTTACCTTCATCCCGGCAAACCTCCTGCGCGTTTCTCCCTATACGGAAAGGATACAGGAACTCGGCGTTGAATGTCTTCATGCACCTTTCCTGCCAGGGTTTGACACATTTTTCACCGAACGCGGCAAGGACTTTGATGTGATTGTTCTCTCGCGGGCTCACGTCGCGGAAGAGATGCTTCCGTTCTGTCGAAAACACGCCCCGGCAACGCCCGTGATCTTCGACACGGTGGATTTGCATTTTGTGCGCCAGCAGCGCGAGGCTGAGATCGCGCGCGACGACGCGAAACGCCGAACCGCCGGGCAAATGGAAACGCTTGAGTTAAGACTGGGAAAGGATGCGGATGCAATCGTTGTCGTCAGCTCGGAAGAGAAGCGGGTCCTGGAGAAGAAACTGCCAGGCAAGCGGATTGCGGTAATCTCAAACATTCACGAAACCCGCCCTGCTATTCCACGCTTTGAATTGCGCCGGGACTTTCTTTTCATCGGCGGATTCGAGCACACGCCAAACGTAGACGCGATGCTCTGGTTTTGTGCGGAGATAATGCCGAAAATCGTCAAAGAATTACCCCACGCGACGTTTCATATCATCGGCAGCAAGATGCCGGAATCGGTCCGTGCTCTGGCTAGCGATCATGTCGTGACCCACGGCTACTTGGAGAACGTAGATCTCCTTTTCGACTCGTGTCTGTTATCCGTGGCTCCGTTGCGTTTCGGCGCCGGGGTCAAAGGGAAGGTCAATCAAAGCATGAGCTTCGGAGTCCCCGTGGTCTCCACTTCAATTGGCGCCGAGGGAATGCATCTGACCCACGAGAAGAATATCCTGCTCGCGGATGGCCCGCGGGAGTTTGCGCAACAAGTTGTCCGGCTTCATCGCGACCGGGAGCTTTGGACGACGCTGTCGCGGAACGGTCTGAAAAACATCGAAGAACATTTTTCGTGCGCAGCCGCCAAACGCAATCTGGAAGGATTGCTGGTCGAGCTGGGCGTGTTAGGAAAGGCTAAGAAGTCGAGATCGTCTCAGCCTACGGCGACTGCTTGAGGACGCATGGCTTGCAATTCATTGTCGCCACCATTGTAATGCTCTTGGGGAACATTGTGGAATGAGGGAACGAATCGCGGATCTTACCGAGAATTATCAAGCGCTCGTTGGCGAATGCGCCTGGCACAGCTTGACGGTGGACCCTACGCTGAAAGCAGTCAGCGACGGCCATTACGATTACATCGTGAACAGTCTCCGGCACTATGGACGGCTTGCCGGATGCAACACGATGAGAGTCCTCGAAGTAGCCAGCTACGCGCATACGACTGGATACCGGCTACAACAAGAGTTGGGTTGTGATGTCACCTTGTTTGAGATTTCGGCCAGAGCTTTGGAATTAGGCAGACGAATGGCTGAGACCGAAGGCATTACAGCCCGGCCTCAACTGGTTGCGGGCGATTTTCATGTCTTGCCCTTCGAGGCCAATTCCTTCGATCTGGTATATATCGCCTCCGCCATTCATCATACTTGGAAGTATGAGACGGTCCTTTCCGAGCTCCAACGTGTCTTAGCTCCCGGCGGTTTGCTCTTGTTGCTCAACGAGCCATGCCACCGGCAATGTTGCTTTTACGGATTCCGCACCAGCCGACCGGCAAATTTCACGAAATTCGAAAAGGTGTTGAATGACTTGGGGATTATCCGCACTTTCGCGGAACCTTATCTTGGCAGCAGGCCCGAAACATTGTTTGGCATGATCGAAAACCAGACGATGCCACTGCGACGCCTGCTCGACCTGCTTAATTCCAGCACGAAGATCATCAACCTCGTGTTAACTCCCGAAGATTGCATGGGTGACTTGGAAAGGTCCTGGTTGGATAACCGCCACCGAGGCCCCGAGGATCTATCTAATATTATCGAATCGAACTTAGTGGAGCGACGCGCTGAGGCCATGAAGCATTTCGATGAGGTAGCCGAAGGCATGCAGTTCTATTTGCCCTCGCCGGATCAGCTGCAGCCCTTCGCCCAGCGGGTCGCTCAAGCGCTCTGTAGTCTTCCGCCCGTTTCCGATGAGGAAGCCTATCGAACGGCTCTATCGGAGATCTTCGGCGCCGCTGTCCAAATTATTGCTGAGAAGCCGACTGACCAATTCCACCGGCCCAATCGTACCTTGAAGGACGGCTTCGAAGAAAAAGACGGTATCATCTATACCTTCGACAAGCGCATCAGGAGGATTCTCCTTTATGAGTGTTCACTGCTTCCGGATATTCAAGTCGCAAACGAAAACGAAATAAAGAAGTTCTTTCCCGCAGACTGCTGGCAGTACTGTGTTCGGGCGGCCGAAGAGGGCAGATCAATCATCACCTTGGCTCTAATATCTCAAACCGGCCGGCTTAATATTCCCGGAGGCCAGCACCAATTGTTGCTCGTATTGCGATATTCCTGCATGGTTCCCGAGCAGAGCCACGTACGTGTCCGGATTCGATATTTGGATCGTGAACTCTACCATCAACAGCTCTGGCAATCGGAGTCTTTCTTGTGGGTAGCGCTCCTTCCTTCGACGAACGACACCATCGTGCTCGACTTGGTTCGCGAAGTCATCGCACAGAATGGCGGATACGAACTGAACCCAGAAGGTTTTGAAGTAGCGTTTATCGGCGCGTTTCAAATCGAATAGCACTTTTTTCGCAAGAATGGTTGCGCATACTGGCAACGTGCGTTCCTTAGTGGATCATGAGCTCAGACAGTAGATCGCCATTCGTCAGTAGGGTTTCGTGTGCCGTTGTAATATGCCTGGTGCTTGGAGGCCTCTGCGTCAGCAGTTGCGAACACCCACCAGCATCCGACTCGGATGCATCTTCCTCTCCGACAGCGACGAATAACGCGACGATCACCGGAGCGCTTCTTCGGGCGGATCCCAACCCGGTCCCTCCTGGGAACCCAAATGGGAAAACGACGATCACGTGGGCCACCGGGAGCGATGCTGCCGGGGATGTTTACGTTGTCGTCGGTGGAAGGGAGAAGCTTTTCGGGAGCGGCTCTGAAGGTTCCCAAGATGCTCCATGGATCCAAGCCAGTTCGACCGAATTTCGGCTCTATAGTCAGGGCGACCACAAGCTTCTCGCCAAGCTAACTGTAACGATGCCCTCCTCCGATGCTTCTGCGAACCGGCCATCAGCGACGCCGGCTTCATCAGCGAGCCCTTAATTAGCAGGCGAGCGATCAGTGTGGCGCTGTATTTGTGTCGGGAGTGCCTCGAAATACGTTGAGACGATCTCTGCGCATTCGCGCAACTACCCTCCGGACGCCTTTGGTATTCTCTCGCCAGTACAAAGTGGCTCGTAGCTGTTCGTCCGACAAATTGTCAATATTCCTAATGGCCACCTCGATCTTCTGATACACGGCGGGGCGAAAAAACGCGGTCTGCTGTTCCTTGAGCGTGCCAAGCAAATAAACGGCTGCCGCAAAACACCAGATGTTTGTCAGCCAGAAAACTCGCCAGCAGGCAAAGTAAAGCAAGATCCCGAGCAGGCAGATAGAAGGATAGAGCGTATAGCGAGAAGAAAGGAACTCTCCCCCGGAAAGATTCCAACGAGAGACTGCGACTGCTATACAGCCGAACAGTCCGAACAAGACAAGCGCCAGGGAAAAGATGGGCAACAGCCGGCGGTGAGGTGTTCGCCTCGTCAAACAATCAAATCCAATCGAAAGCGATGCAACGACAAGAATTATACCGCAGACAAAAGCGACGTTTTGCGCCAGCAAGCTATTCCTATCAAAAAACGACGACCCGGCGGATCCTGCCACCAACATCGTATGAAAGACGGCCTGGATCATCCGTGATTTGAGATGAAAAAGGGGATGAGAAGCGATGGCCAGGAGTCCGAGCGCGCACGCCACGGAGTAAACGATAGTTCCGAACCCAGGGATGGGACGCGACAGCATCAGCTTCTTCAAACCGGCAAATGTGAGCAACGCAATTGCGGCAGCTGTGGCCGCGTAGCCAGCTCCCAACGATAAAACTGAAGCGATAAGGAAACAAAGACCGACAAGCAGATGGTTTTTCCACTTCGAGGAGCGTTGGGTGGCTTTGGCGATGAAATAAAGACCAATGCCTCCGAAGAGTGCCGATAGCACCGCGGTAAACATGTACCCCATCGAGAAAAGCTCCCAAAAGCAAAGATTAAAGATGACGAAGCAGGCGCCAAGATAAAGGTAGAAGCGCAGGAATCGGGACCTTACTTCTGCATTGATGACATGTGCCGTTAAGAGAAAAGCCGCCAGGCAGATGGGAAAGTTCAAGAGCCTGAGCGGGGCCAAATCCAACGACCAAAAGCGCAGCGAAACCAAGTAAGCTAAAGTCCCGGGAATAAGGAAATGACCGTTGCGAGAGTTGAACACCCAGGCGCCTACATGGTGTTCGTCGAGTGATCGGAACATTCCGTCCAAAAGGCTCCATTCGTCCCCGTGTGGCACGGTCGTCCTCACATCAAAAAGGTACTTGAGATGCAGGGAAATCACCAAGACAACTAATGCCAGGAAAACAATCTCGGTCAGGTTGCAAGGGATCAGCTTGGACCAATAAGGCTCGCTCGCGCCGTCTGGCGATTGGCTCGGAGACAATTCGCTTTGCCTGACGACTTCTCCCTGCTGTGCAGCGGCCGCGTTCGTTAGATTCATTTTTGCTGGGAATCGGTAACGTCAAACAGGCTATGAAAGAAAAAACCGTGTGTCGAATGTTTAAGTAATCTTGTCTCGTTAGCTAGTCTTGGAGTCGTTCCGAATAGATCGTCGGGCACGGCCCTGGCTTCTCAGTTGGCAGTGTTGCGATTCGACTTCGGAGGGTCGAAAACATCTACCGCGGCCTTCTCGCAGAAAGCGGAAAGGACCACGGCTCGGGCCACCAGATCCCATGCGGAAAGTCCGGGGTCCGATGCACGGTGATAGCTTCAAATCCCGCCTCCGTTAAGCCCCGCAGCAACGCTGCCTCGGCAAAGACGCGCATTTCCAAGGTTGCCCCAGGCCCATCGTGGAAAACTAAGTCATCGAACTCTTGCACCTCGCCGGATCGGGTCACATTCTCGAGCCGGTAGGTATCATTGTCTGCGATGATGGTGAAATCGTAGAGGTCGGGGAAATGTTCTACCGTGTTCTCCTCAGTTCCGTACGGGACAGTCAGAACAAAAATACCACCTGGCTTGAGTATTTTGAAAGTGTTTTCAAACGCCTTCTGCACAGGAGGAACGACGTGCTCGAAGACCTCTGACGAAATGATGAAATCACTGGACTGGACGAGGGATTCTGGAACCTCAGGTTTTGAGATATCGAGCTTGGGCTCCTTGTGATAATAGGTATTTGTGTACCTGAATTTCTCGGCCAGTCTGACCGCATAGCCCTCCCAATCACTCATTCCCAGGCCGCTAAGCTCGGGACTCACTGGAAAATCAGGCAAGAGGAGATTCTGCCTAAACAGCCCCAGCGAAAGTGCACGAATGATGGACCGCGCCCTCGGCGATGACCCGCATATCTCACACGATACGGTCTCACGCTGCAATTGCGCGGAGGCGACCATCGAGCGCGCCCCACAAATATTACAGATAAAGCCGGGGGGATTAGGTTTCATGGTCCTGGGCCCCGCGAAATTACTCAGAGCTGAAAGCCGGCGGCCTTGGCATCCGCGTAAAACATTCGCACGGTATCGAGAGACAGCTCTTCTAAATCCATCCCGCCCAGCTTGGTAGCCTTGGCCAGGATGTCGTGCGGAACGGTAACGATATGGCACCCGCAGGCCGCCGCCTGAAAAATGTTCAACACTTCCCGCACGCTCGCCCAGAGTAGCTCTGCTTTGGTTAACGCCGAGATCAACTCCAGTGATTCCTTCATCAAAGGCAGCGGATCGACTCCGGTATCCGCCACCCGGCCGGCAAATACGGAAACCACCGACGGAATTTCCCGATTCAGCGCGCCTGCCACTGCTTCCACCTGCCCGCGAGTCAGGATTGCCGTGACATTGAGTTTCACGCCCTCCGCGGCCAAATCCCGGATAAGGGCGATCGCCGATTCAGCTCGGGTATTCGTGATTGGAATCTTGACGTAAACGTTCTCCTGCCAGTCCCTGATCTTAAGTGCCTGCCGGCGCATTTCCGGAAACTCATCGGAGAATACTTCGAACGAAATCGGCTTGTCCGTGACGCTCTCCAGAACGGAACGCGCAAAAGCTTCGTAATCGGTAATTCCGACTTTTCGCATCAGGGTGGGATTGGTCGTCAGCCCCTTTATGAACGGCTTTCGATAAAGATCGATGATGCCTTCCAAGTCCGCGCCGTCCGCAAAAATCTTGACCGGGAGCTTTTCCAGGATGGCCGTGCTCATCCCTTCAACTAGCGGCGTTTGAAGGGCGAGCGCAAGTTCTAAGAATCGCTCGACATTTTCTCGTTCGGACTTAAGAATCGGTGTCATCCGACGTGTCGAAGGCGATTGCCCTTCGCCTGCGGCATGGTTCGGATGCCGGACGTACCGAAACATTCAGCACCAAACCCCTTCATGGTACCCACAAGCATTTTCCTCGGTCGGACCGCATTGATGGTCCTGGCTGCCAATGCGCTGTTTCTGGACGGTGCCGCGACGATGGCCGCGGTCCGCGTGCCCGAGAACTCCAGCCGCGCGACGTACCCGGAAGGCGGGCAGGGCGCTTGTAGTCCCAATGTAGTGGTGATGACGAACGCTGACAGCGGACCGGGCTCCCTCCGTCAGGCGATTACTGCTGCGTGCTCGGGCGGCACGATCAGTTTCGACATGAATCAGGTCTTTAGCCCTATCACTTTGGCTACTCCCCTGGTAGCAAACCAAGCGCTTACAATCAACGGTCCGGGGGCCAGTCAATTGACCGTCTCGGGGAATGATCATGTCGCTGTGTTCCAGGTTACGGTGGCGAGCCCGGGAGTAGTGACGTTGTCCGGGCTAAGCCTGACTGGCGGCTACAGCACCACCAGCGGAGGCGGTGTTTCCCACAGTGGTAGTGGGACACTTAACATCACCACGAGCATCGTTGGTAATAACACTAGTGAGATGAGGGGGGGTGGGATTTCCAACAACGGCGCAGGGGCCATTAACCTGAGCAACAGCAGAATTAGCCATAACCGTTCGCCGGCGGGAGGATGTGGTATTTTCAATTCCAGCACCGGAATCGTCAATGTCACCAACAGCACTCTCAACAATAATGGTGCTTTTACTCTGGGTAGTAGAGGCGGAGGCATTCTCAATTCCAGCGCGGGGACGGTCAACCTTACCAACAGCACCGTTAGTAATAACGACGCCGCCGAGGGTGCCGGCATTCTGAACGAGAGCACCGGGACAGTTAGCATTACCAGCAGCACCATCTGTTATAACACTGCCACGAGTGTTTCTATTCTTCGCCCTCATAGCCTCCTACAGCCTTCACTCGAGCCGCCCACCTTCGGCGGCGGCCTTGATAATGTCAGCACCGGTCCATTTCGGCTTAGAAACAGTATCGTCGCCCTCAATATCGCCAATCCAGGCGGCGCTGATGTTCAGGGCGCATTCACCTCGCTGGGGCACAACCTGATAGGCAGGAGTGGTGGCAGCACAGGCTTCACTCCCGGCGCCAACGGCGATCTGGTCGGAACGGGCCCATTTGGCATTGACCCGCGGCTCGGTCTGCTGGCCGACAATGGCGGCCCGACCCAGACGGTTATGCTTCAGGACGACAGCCCCGCGCGCGATGCGGGAGATAACTCCGCCATAGCGAACCCGCCATTCCCTGGGCCGCCATTTACCGATCAACGCGGCCCGGGGTTCCCGCGGATTCTTAACAACACCGTCGACATCGGTTCGTTCGAAGCAACTCCACTGCCCACGCCGACGCCCACGCTGACACCCACGGCAACCCCTTCACCGAGCCCGGCACAGGCCCTGAATATTTCCACCCGCCTTCGGGTAGAGACAGGAGATGAGGTCATGATTGGCGGCTTCATTATCATGGGGGATGCTTCCAAGCCCGTGGTGTTGCGAGGCATGGGGCCTTCCCTCTCAGCGGTGGGCTTGAGCGATGTTCTGGCCGATCCCGTGCTCGAGCTGCGCGGCTCCAATGGCGCCTTGATTATGCGGAACGATAACTGGAAGGACGATCAGCGCCCTTTGATCGAAGGCACCATCTTCCAGCCAAGCGACGATCGAGAGTCTGTCATAGTAGCCACGCTCACGCCGGGGCTTTATACCGCGGTCCTCTCCGGCAAGGCACAAACGACCGGCATAGGGCTGGTAGAAGTTTACGACAACGGGGGAACGCCTAACTCGCAGCTGACCAACATCAGTACACGCGGCTTTGTGCAGACAGGAGATAAGGTGATGATCGGAGGCTTTATCCTGGGAGGCAGCCCCGCAAACACCCGAGTGGCCATTCGAGGCATCGGACCTTCGTTGAGCCAGTTTGGTTTGAGCAATTTTCTGGCTGATCCTACCTTGGAGCTCCGTAATAGTAACGGGGCTCTCCTCGCCGCGAACGACAATTGGCAAGATGACCCCGAGCAAGCCGCGCAACTCACAGCCAGCGGGCTCGGGCTCCAGGATCCGAGAGAGTCGGGCATCTTCCGTTCGCCGCCACCGGGAGCTTACACCGCAATCCTGGCGGGCAAGAACGGCGGCATTGGCCTCGGCCTGACCGAAATCTACAATCTCCAGTGATGCCGGCCATCATAAGCGGCATCTCGAAGGTTGGGAGAGCCGTCAGCGTGTTTGAAGCGCGAGCGCAGGTCGCTTCTAACGAGATGTTGCCGCCGCGCCGGCTTGCATAATCACCTCGACCGCCTGGCCAAATGACTTGACCGTCCAGTCCGGCGGCTGCCGGAGGGCCTCCGCGTAATTGCGATCGACAAAAATCGTTCGGCAACCAGCGCTGTGACCGCAATCGACATCGCGCCAGCGATCGCCGACCAGATAACTCTTGGCCAGATCGATTCCGAGCGCTTGGGCGGCGCGCAGGACCATTCCCGGCGCCGGCTTGTGACAATCGCACGAATCTCCCCAGTCAGTGCCGGCGTGCCAGCACACTTCCACGCGTGCAATCTGCGGCAGGGCGTCCAGCATTTTCCGGTGCATCGCGTCCACGGCGGCACGCGTCTGCGTCCCGCGCGCCACGTCCGGCTGGTTGGTCACCACGATGAGCATATAGCCGGCCGCTTCGAGGCGGGCACATCCAGCCGCCACGTCTTCGTAAAGTTCGAAATCTTTTTCCTCCGCCGGAGGGTACGGGCGGCCTTCGCGGACGATCGGTTTGTTAATAACTCCGTCGCGATCCAGAAAGACCGCGCGCCGCTTTACTTCGTGCTCTCCCATTTCGTCTGCGCAACCTTCAGTTTCGGATGGCTGACAAAAAGGTGCCACACCACCGCCTGGAATGCCTCCGAGTGCGGCGTGATGTTGTTAGGGTTCACCGTTGGAATAACGATGACAACATCCGCCACCTTGGCGGTGTAACCGCCGTCCCGGCCGACGATGCCAAGCACGCTGGCTCCCTGCTCCTTCGCGAGTTGCAAGGCGGCGACGAGATTCGGACTCACGTTTTTTTCCAGATTACCCCCGCCGACGGAGAGAATGAGGAGCGCGTCCTTGCCGTTGAGGCGGCTGCCTTTCAGCCATTCCGCGAAGACCGTGCTCCACCCTTCGTCGTTCGTCCGCGCGGTCAGTTCCGACACATTATCGGTCGGCGCGTAGCACTCGAGGCCGGCGATCTTACGAAAATCGTTCACGGCGTGCGAAGCGTTGGCGGCACTGCCGCCCACGCCCAGAATAAAGAGCCGTCCACCCCGTTCGCGCACCGCCGCCAGCAACTCCACGGCTTTCTCGCAAAGGGCGGGATCCAGCTTGGAAACAATCTCGGCCGTCTCGCGCAGATGTTGTTCGGAATAACTCATAGATTAGATGAAGGCCGGGTGGGCCAGGCTGCGAACGTCCGGCCGCGGGGTTGGGGCAGGTTGAACATTAATCCTCTGCTCCTCCGTCACGGCTTGGTCCTTATCCTCCCGGACAGGCCGGAGGAGGGCCTTGGCGCCGAGCGCCAGAACAAGAAGTGTCATGAAGGAAACTGGCTGGAGGTAGCGAATACTCTCTCCCCCGAATGTCATTGACATAGCCAGCATGATTGAAATGTGAACGAAAAGAAAGATAGCATATGGCCGTCCGAACCTACGCACGATCGTCAATCCGGAAAGGAGGGGCGACAGGAGGATAAGGAAATAGTAAGGCCACGCTGCGACGTAGTACTGCTGGGCAGCGCTCTTGGTGGTGGGGTCATTTGTATAGGTCAGATGGAAGCGAGATGCCAGCCGCGCTATCAAGTCGGTGTCAGGGGGGTTGCCGAAGCTGAAATCCATTTCCGCACATTGCTTCATGGCGTCCACATTCCAATAACCGGCGTAAGTGTGCCAGCCGATACCAAGGACGCCAAGCGGATCACGTCGCAGGGCGTGGAGCGCAGTCTTCTGGGCGAGGCGGTCGGCCTTCAACGGGTCAGGCTCGATCTTTGACCACCTGTCGATTAAATAATTGGGTGCGAAATGCTGGCTGTTCTTTAGATCCGGATTCCTCAAACCGAACTCGTCTCCCTTGCTAATGAGATCCGCGAGCCGAGAATCGGCGGCGTCCCCTGGTTGAAGAACAGACCCCCAGCCAGCAAGGAGAACGAGCCCAGTCCCGTGGAGGTAGGCAGGTTCACGTTCGGAAACCCAACCGTTGGCACGCTTATATCCCGTGTGGAGCAGGAACATCAACACCACGCTGACCAACAAATGACCGCCACAAGCCCGGACTGCCGACAGGCGTGAGGCGCTTTCAGTCGATGGGTGGCGGAGGTGCTTCAAGACGGCAGGCGTGAAAGCTATCAGGGGCAGAAGAACCGTGTTGATCTGCACCTGGAGAAGAAAGCTCATCCTGAACCCGATGAGGAGCACCGATACCACCTGCATGATTGCCAGATCTCGCAGGCGACGATCTCTCAGATAGAGCAGTGAATGATAAACCACAAAGGCGTAAAGAGAGAGGCTTATCGCCTCCGTCATGACATAGCGTTCGTAAAGCAGTTGAAGAGGGTCGATGGCGCAGAGGAAGCCGAATAGGTAGGCCCATCGAGCAGGAAGCTTGAAGATGAACCGGCAGATCGAGGCGAATAGAATGCAGGAAATCGTGCTTAAGCAAACTTGAAGAGCCAGGAGTGGGGTCAGGCTTTCCGTCCAGAAAGAGGTCCACCGAATAACGTAGCCATAAAAATAGGAACGATCGTCCGGGATCCAACCGCTTACCGCAGTCCAAAGGTAGCTGCCGGAATCGCCCATATAAAGTTTGGGGAGCGGATCGATGGCGAAGAGCAACAGCTTTAGGGCGAAAACCAAAAAGCAAAATAGGGCCCAGCGATAGAGCTCGGAAGATCGACCAGCGGCTTCTGTTGTTGGTGTGGGGGAGGTCATGAAAACGGTTCTAGTGGATGGCGCATCTTTCCCCAGATCGCAAAGAATTTTGTCATTCAGGTCGGAAATCCGTGGCGAACGCGGCGCGGAAGCATGAAGTAACCCATTCCGCCGGGTTCACCGGCAATTCTTCAAGAAATGACTGGATAGGAGCGAACTTGATGATTGATTCCCCCCTCTATGAAAACTGTGCTGGTGACCGGGGGCGCCGGCTATAAAGGGTGCGTCCTCGTTCCGAAACTTCTCGCGGCCGGATATGGGGTCGTGGTCTATGACCTGATGCTCTTTGGCGCGGCCGGGCTGCCTTCGCATCCGAACTTGAAAGTTGTCGCCGGAGACATTCGCGACACGGACAAGTACGCCGAGGCGGTCAACGCGTGTGACCATGTCATCCACATGGCGTGCATCTCGAACGATCCGAGCTTCGACCTTGACCCGTCGCTCAGCCGGACAATCAATTACGAGTGTTTCGAGCCGCTCGTGCTCGCGAGCAAAACCGCCGGCGTGAAGCGCTTCGTCTATGTCTCCAGCAGCTCAGTCTACGGCGTGAGCGACTCGCCAGAAGTGACCGAGGAACATCCACTCGTGCCGCTGACCGACTACAACAAATACAAAGGACTCTGCGAACCGATCCTCTTCCGGCATCAGTCCCCCGAGTTCACCTGCGTGACCATCCGGCCGGCGACAGTCTGTGGTTATTCGCCGCGGATGCGGTTCGACCTGACGGTCAACATCCTGACCAATCACGCCTACAACAAAGGCGTGATCACAATCTTTGGCGGTGACCAGCAGCGCCCGAACATTCACATCGACGACGTGTGCGAGCTTTACGTCGAATTGCTCGCGATGCCGGCGGAAAAAATCGCCGGTGAGATTTTTAATGCCGGCTACCAGAACCAGACCGTGAACGAACTCGCTGAGATTGCGAAGGAGATCGTCGAGGAAGAATTTCCGGAAAAAAAGCCGATCCGCCTGGAGCGCACGACCAGCGACGACAATCGCTCCTACCGCATCACTTCGCGCAAGATCGCCGAGAAACTTGGCTGGGGACCGAAGCGGACCATCCAGGACGCGGTGCGGGACCTTTGCCGCGCATTCAAGGCCGGAAAATTCCCGGGTGACACATTGAAGGATGACGCGTTCATCAATGTGAAAACTGTCAAAGCCCTGAGTTTGAAATAGGATCGCCACAAATGAGCGTGCGCAGAATCGCCGTCGTCACCGGAGGGGCCGGCTTTATCGGCAGCCATATGGTCGACCGATTACTCGACGACGGCTTTCGCGTCCACGTCATCGACAATCTTGTCGGCGGCCGGCTCGAAAACCTCGCGCATCGAAAAAACGATCCGGATCTGGTGGTGGAAACGCGCGACATTCTCGATCTCGCTCCCGACGACAAACTCTTCGCGGACGCCGAATATGTTTTTCACTTCGCGGGCATCGGCGACATCGTCCCTTCGATCGATAAACCGGTGGATTATCTTTCCACAAACGTCATGGGCACGGTTAAGGTGCTGGAATGCGCCCGGCACGCGAAGGTCCGCAAGGTGGTTTATGCCGCGTCATCCTCCTGCTATGGCCTGGCCGAGGTGCCGACAGGCGAGGACGCGCGGATCCAACCCGAGTATCCTTATGCGCTGAGCAAATACATGGGCGAGGAGGCGGTCCTGCATTGGGGCAGAGTTTACCGGCTGCCGGTGAATTCGATCCGCATCTTCAACGCCTATGGCACACGGTCCAAGACTTCGGGGGCTTATGGCGCGGTCTTCGGCGTTTTCCTCGCGCAAAAAATCGCGGGCAGGCCATTCACCCTCGTCGGCGATGGGACGCAACGGCGCGATTTTCTTTTCGTCACCGATGTAGCGCGCGCCTTTTTCCTGGCGGCCACGACCGAGCGCGTGAACGAAATTTTCAATCTTGGCGCGGGCAATCCGCAAACGGTGAACCGTTTGATAGAATTGCTGGGCGGAGGCGAAGTCGTCCGTCTGCCGAAACGGCCTGGGGAACCGGATTGCACCTGGGCGGACATTACGAAAATCGCGCGCGATCTCGGCTGGAAACAGCTCGTCACATTCGAGGAGGGCGTCGGAGAGATGCTGAAACATCTTAGCTATTGGCGGGAAGCGCCGGTTTGGGATCCCGCGTCGATTGCCGGCGCGACGAAGAACTGGTTCGCATTCCTCGAGGGCAAGACCACATGAACACCCCCCCGCAGCAAAACAGTTTTCAGCGGAAGATCAAAACCTCCGAGCAATTGCTTGAAGCCATCGGACCGCATCCCCGGGTCAGGAAGGTGATCATGTGTCACGGCACTTTCGATCTGGTGCATCCAGGGCATATCCGGCACCTGATGTACGCGAAAGACCACGCCGATGTTCTCGTGGCGAGCCTGACGTCCGACTCCCACATTAACAAGGCGAACTTCCGGCCGTTTGTGCCGCAGGATTTGCGCGCCATGAATCTCGCCGCGCTTGAGTGCGTCGATTACGTCATCATCGACGACAACGCGACGCCGATCGAGAACCTGAAATTCATCCAGCCGGATTTTTTCGCGAAAGGCTACGAATATTCCGCCGAAGGAATCCACCCCCGGACCCGGGAGGAGATGGCCGCGATCGAATCGTACGGAGGCGAGCTTCTTTTCACTCCGGGCGATCTCGTGCTCTCTTCGTCGGCGATCATCGAGACGACACCGCCGAACCTGGCAACGGAAAAACTCCTGGCTTTGCTCCATTCCGAGGGGCTTGATTTTGGCGATCTCAAGACGGCCTTAGCCAAGCTGAAAGGCGTCAAGGTTCATGTCGTCGGCGACACCATCGTGGATTCCTACACCTACTGCTCATTGATTGGCGGCACGGCGAAAACGCCGACCTTTAGCGTGAAACACGAACGAGAAGTGGATTTTGCCGGCGGCGCGGCGGTCGTGGCGAAGCACTTGCGACAGGCGGGCGCCGAAGTGGTTTTCTCCACGGTTCTCGGCGACGACGCGCTCAAGGACTTCGTTCTGAAAGATCTGGAAGCCAGCGGCGTCGAGTGCCACGCGATCATCGATCCGACGCGGCCGACCACGCAAAAGAATGCCTTCATCACCAATGGCTACCGATTGCTCAAGGTGGACAAGCTCGACAATCGCCCGATCTCCGACCACATCGTGGACGCGCTCAAGGGCGAGCTGGCCAAGCACGAGGTGGATGTCGTTGTCTTCAGCGATTTCCGGCACGGCATTTTTAACAAGGTCACGATCCCGCAACTCACCGAGGCCATCCCGGCCGACACAATGCGCGTGGCCGACAGCCAGGTCGCCAATCGTTGGGGCAACATTCTCGAGTTCCAAGATTTTGACCTGATCACGCCCAACGAACGCGAAGCCCGCTTCGCCTTGGGCGATCAGGATTCCACGATCCGCCCCATGGCGCTCGACCTTTACAAAAAAGCCGGGTGCAAGTTGCTCATTCTAAAACTCGGCGAGCGCGGCATGATCACGTATCGCGCCCCGAGCCACGAAGTCCGCGCGTTCTTTACCGTCGATAGCTTTGCCGACCGAGTGGTTGATGCCGTTGGCGCCGGCGACGCCCTCCTCTCCTATGCCACGCTCTCCATGGTCGCGACCAAGTCGAATGTGATCGGCTCGATTCTCGGAGCGCTCGCGGCAGCCGTCGCCTGTGAACACGATGGCAACAACCCAGTGAAGCCCGAGGACGTTTTAAAGAAGCTCAACGCGCTCGAAAAGCGCTCGCGCTTCGAATGAGAATCGCGGTTATCGGTCTGGGAGTGCAGGGGCACAAACGGCGCGCGATCGCCGGGGAGCACGTCGTCGCCATCGTCGATCCGGTCGCGCCCGGTGTTGATTTTCAACGGGCGGAGGACGTGCCGCTTCGATCGTACGACGCAGCCCTGGTTTGCGTTCCCGATCAGGAAAAATTCGCCATTCTTCGGTACCTCCTGGCTAATGGGAAACATGCGCTGGTGGAAAAGCCGTTGCTCGGTTCTTCCGCCGAGATCCGCGAGTTGCTCGACCTTTCCCGTGCCAAACATGCGGCGTGCTACACTGCTTACAATCACCGGTTCGAGCCGCACATCGCGAGGTTGAAACAAATTCTCGATTCCGGAAGTCTCGGCCAAATTTATCTCGCAAAATTTTTCTACGGCAACGGAACCGCGCGCGACGTTCGCAACTCGCCGTGGCGGGACAAGGAGCTGGGCGTGTTTTCCGATCTCGGCTCGCACATGCTCGATATGGCGCATTTTCTGTTCGGCCCGTACGATGAGGCGGGCGAGCTGTGGAGCGCGGATCGTTTTGAGAACAAGGCGCCCGATCACGTCCTCTTCGGTTACCGCGGCAAGCGCGTGCTCGAAATGGAGGCCACGCTTTTATCGTGGCGAAATACCTTCCATCTCGATCTTTTCGGCGAACTCGGCAGCGCGCACATCGACCGCCTCTGCAAGTGGGGCCCGAGCACGCTCACGGTCCGCAAACGCGTCCTGCCAAGCGGCCGTCCGGAAGAAATCGTCGAGGTCCTCGAGCAGCCCGACCCGACGTGGCAGCTCGAATACGATCACTTCCTCGAGCTTTGCCGCACAGCGGGGACAAACCTCGAGAATGACATTTGGATTTATGAAAAAATCCGGGAGCTCGGCGAGTTGATCGAGCATGTTCATCGATGATCACGAATCTCCACGATTCACCGCGCAAACCTATGCGCGCCGTCGTGCTTGGAGCCGGTGGCTTTATTGGCGGCGCGGCGGCGCGGCGTCTTCGCTCCGAAGGGATTGAAGTCGCGGCGCTCAGCCGGGATTCGTGCGATTTGCTGGCACTCGATGCCGCGCCCCGTCTCGCCGCGGAGCTGCGGCCAGATGATACGCTTGTCTTCGTCTCCGCCCGCGCGCCGGTCAAAAACGTGGCGATGCTCATGGAAAACATCCGCATGGGCGAAGCCGTGTGCGCCGCGCTCAAAAATCAGCCGGTCGCGCATGTCGTTTATATCAGTTCCGATGCGGTCTACAAAGATTCGACCGGACCGCTTTCCGAATCTTCCTGCGCCGAGCCGGGCAGTCTGCACGGCGTCATGCATCTGACGCGCGAGGTGATGCTCCGAAGCGAGTTTTCCGGGCCTCTGGCTCTTGTTCGTCCGACGCTTACCTACGGCATCGACGATCCCCATAACGGTTATGGTCCAAACCGCTTTCGGCGTCTTGCCGCCGAGGGCAAGGAGATCGTGCTCTTCGGCGAAGGCGAGGAACAACGCGACCACGTGGCGGTGAATGACATCGCCGAGTTGGTGCTGCGCATCGTCCTGCACCGCAGCACCGGCGTCGTCAACGCTGTCACAGGCGAGATCGTCTCCTTCCGGACTTCGGCGGAATTCATTGCCGCGCAGTTTACCCCGCCTGTTGCCATCAAAGGTTCACCACGCGTCGGATCGATGCCGCACAACGGCTTGCGGCCTTTTGCATCCAGCGCTGCGCTCGCCGCGTTTCCGGGATTCAAATTTACGCCCTGGCGGGAAGGGCTTGCCCGAATGTGTGCGGAAACGCGACCAGCGGAAAACAGATGATCGGGTTCATTGGACTTTCCCATCTTGGCCTGAACTACAGCCTCGCCACGGCGGCGAAGAGCTTTGACGTGGTAGCCTATGACCCCGATTCCGCCCTCGTCGCGCGATGCGCCGCCGGAGAGTTTCCCATCGAGGAGCCGGGATTCGGCGAATTGTTTGCCCAGCATCGCGCTCGCATCCGTTACACGTCCGACAAGACCGCACTGGCGGAATGCGATCTTGTTTTTTATTCGCTCGACGTGCGCACAAACGAACGCAACGAAAGCGACCTGGGCCCGCTTACCGCACTCATCCGCGCCACCGAGCCGCATCTATCGGCGGGCACGACTGCGGTCGTTCTCAGCCAAGTCTCTCCGGGTTATACGCGGCACCTCAGGACGGAACTCCGCGAGCGTTCGCCGGCTGACCTCTACTATCAGGTAGAGACGCTGATCTTTGGCCGGGCGGTCGAGCGCGCGCTGCGACCGGAGCGGTTTATCGTCGGGGCCGACGCCCCGGCCCGTTCGCTCCCTGCACCGTTCCAAGCGTGGCATGCGGCCTTCGAATGCCCGGTCCTCGTCATGCGTTTGGAAAGTGCGGAACTTACAAAGATAGCGATCAATTTCTTCCTCGTCTCAACCGTCGCCACCACCAACACCCTGGCTGAAATCTGTGAGGCGATTGGCGCCGACTGGAATGAGATCGCGCCCGCTCTTCGCCTTGACCGACGCATCGGGCCGCATGCGTACCTCAGCCCCGGACTCGGGATCGCGGGCGGCAACCTCGAGCGCGACCTCGTCACAGTGCAATTTCTCGCCGCTAAGCACGCCACGGAAGCGGGTATCGTGAGTGCGTGGCAACGCAACAGCGCTCACCGGCGTGGGTGGGCGATTCGTCAAGTCCGGCGCGCTTTGTCCGGTGACGAAAAGGATGCGGCGCTGGCCGTTTGGGGACTGGCCTACAAAGCGGATACCCACTCGACTAAAAACTCACCGGCGCTGGAATTGATGCGCACTTTTCCCGGCTGTCGTATCCGCGCGCACGATCCCGTCGCGCAAATCGACGTCTCCGGACTTCCCCATGTCACCATTGTTGCGTCCCCTCTCGCCGCCGCCGAAGGCGCGGACCTGCTCGTTGTGATGACGCCATGGAGTTCTTATGCTTCGCTCCCCCTCCGAGAATTGCAGAATTTGCTCCGTGGACGCGTTATCATTGATCCCTTTGCCATTTTGGACGAAGGCGAATGCCGGAGTCTCGGATTCGAATATCATCGCCTCGGGAACTGAACGTTTCCCAGAATGGGCTCGCCGAAACCGCAGATGAAGGCCAGCTCCGCTCATTCCAGCCAATCAGTCCGGGACCAAAATATTCTCGTGGTCGGCAAGAACAGTTACGTGGGAAAGTTTCTTTGCCGGCACTTTGCCGCTCAAGGCGCTTCGGTTCGGGCGGTCGGATCGTCGGACTGTGATTTCCTGGACTCCGCCAGTGTGCACGAGCTGTTTGAAAGCTTCGGCGGCAAACCGTTCACCATTCTGTTCCTGGCCGTGGTGAACAAGAGCGTCGACAACTCCTACTCCGCCTTCCGGGACAACGTCCAAATGGCGTGGAGCCTCGTGTCCGGCGCGCGCGAAGTGAACGTCGAGTCGCTCATCTATTTCAGCTCCGTCGACGTCTACGGAAGATCGCCAAAGTTGCCCATGAGCGAAACGACTGCGCTCGATCCCGACACCTGGTACGGATTATCGAAATCCACCAGTGAATGGATTGTCCGGGAGGAACTCGGCTCCAAATGTCCCACGTGCATTCTGCGGCTGCCGGGAATTTTTGGCCGCTCTCGGAACGACAGGAGCGTCATCGGCCGGTTGATCTCGACCATCCAGAAAGAGGGGAAGGTCTACATTCAGGGCGAAGGCGGGATCCTGCGGGATTACGTTTTTGCTCCGGATCTTTGCCGGGTAGTCGAACGCCTCCTCGCGCACAAGGTCAGTGGGACTTTCAATCTCGCAACTGGCACGAGTGTTTCGCTGTTGAAAATTCTTGATGCGATACGCGATGTCCTCGGGACTGATTTCGAGGTCGTTCACCTTCCCGCCGATAAGGAGAGGAACTTTGACATGCGCTATGACACCGCGAAACTGTCCGCAGCATTGGGTGAATTCGATTTTTCCCCGCTGAGTGCCGGCATTCGCAGTTATCTTGCTTCGTGATCCATCCATCCTCATCCCCAGCCCGAGTCCGAATGCCCGGAGGTGCGGTTGACAGGGGCGCGCGAGGATTGAATGATGCCGCTCCACTTGTGATTACCTCTCCGGAAAAAAGCATTCACCAGGTCGTAGGAGTGGTGTTGCTGCGCGACGATGGCGCGGCGCTCCTCCAGCATCGGGATAACATTTCGACCATCTCCGATCCCGGGCTTTGGGTCTTTCCCGGCGGCCATCTTGAATGGGGCGAGACGCCGCACGATGGCGCGGCGCGCGAGATGGAAGAGGAAACGTGCTATCGCTGTCACAACCTGCGCCCGTTAACGCGTCTTGCGGTCGAGGAGGGAGAACTCTTATTTTTCTGGGAAAACTATGATGGCCGGCAACGGGTAGCGTGTCGTGAAGGGCAAGGCCTTGAGTTTGTCGACCGCCAGAAGGTGAAATCGCTGCCGAAGCAGCCTTATCTGACTACTGTTTTCGATCTTGCGCTCGCTGTCCGAGAGCTCTCCAACGTTCCCGCTAGGAACGAAAATCTATTCACCTCGACATGACGGCTAAGGCAACCTTCGATCCAATCGCCGCCCGGGCGCGCTGCCGGCAGCATCGCCGCCGCATTCTCGACATCTCGCAAACGGTCAGCGCGCTGCACATCGCTCCTGCTTTCTCCTGCATGGAAATCGTGGACACGATTTATTACGGCCTCATGCGCAGGGACCTCGGCAAGGATGCTGATGACACTTTCATCATCTCGAAAGGTCACGGTTCGCTGGCACAATATGCGGTTCTCGAATCGCTGGGGATTGTCTCCAAAGCCGAACTCGATCTCTACGGCAAGCCGGGTGGACGCTATGCCACCCATCCCGATTATGGGCTCCCGGGAATCGAGGCATCGACCGGTTCACTCGGCCACGGCTTGAACCTGGCGGTGGGGATGGCGGCGGCGGACAAGGTGCGGCGCGCGGATCGGGTTGTCTTCGTCGTGATGAGCGATGGTGAATTCCAGGAAGGCTCCGTCTGGGAGGCGATGATGCTCGCGCCCACGCTCGGGATTACCCGAATCGTCGGGGTCCTGGACTTGAACGA
>JBEEHC010000162.1:0-4773 GCA_041167205.1 Verrucomicrobiota bacterium | reverse complement strand
CCCAGTACCGCGAGTTTGATAATGGGTCGGGTGACGCAGTGGGTGGCTCAATCAGTTCGCGGTAGCTGTCGTTATTCGGATTCGCGTCAGTGGTGTTGAAGAGCGAAGTCGCGTCGAGGCCGAATGGTTGGAGTGCCTGATCGCGGGCCGGGGGCAAATTGATTGGGTAGTTTGGGCTGGCCGGGGTTTCGGGATGAGTCGTGTCGCCGGGCGCGACGACGGCATACTGCGTTACGCCGTTGGTATCCACCCAAGTCCTGGGATTGGCCGCGGGAGTCATGAAATTGACGAACCAATCCGAACCGTAGGTCACCTTGTCGGCGAAGTTAAGCGTGTTATGACCGGTGTAGAGATCGGAATTTGTGTGGACCCAGCCGGTCACCGTGAATTGTGGACCAGGATGAATTTCCAGAGGATCGACATAGAAGATGGCAAAGTTCCAGGGCGACATTTGCTGTTTTTGAAACACGCGCCGGACTTTCGCGACCGTCGTGCCGGTTGGCCCCAGCGCTGGGAGCGTGACATCGGCCGACGCGATATAATTGTATACCAAGGAAGTGGTGGGAGAGGCGGCGGGTGAGGGCAGGGCGACGGGTCCCAGCATCGGCATAGGCGCTGTGCTGCCAGCCGCCAACGTTGTCCATTCGGGAGTGACCGCGACTACTTTGTAATTCGAGATCGTGTAAGTGGCGTCGTAATCCGATGGCTCATCATTGTTCGGGTCGATGCTAATTCCCCGTTTTACGAAATTCGTGACGGCTGGAAGGTTCAATTGCCCGGGAGAGGGCGTGGGGATCGACGTAAAGTCATTGGTCGTCCGTAGCTGGTTGGCAGGTGAGCTACACGTCATTCTCCAATTGGAAAAGAGAAGCTCGATGCAACTGTCTGCAACAGCGATCGCGGTCTGCCGTGTATTGCTGCGCTGCACGTGCCGGTTGACGGTCCAGGTGTATTCGGCGGCTACGCCGACTACGACCATCAGCGTCGCCAAAACCGAAATGACGACGACGAGCGAACTTCCGGATTCTTTAGGAGGATGGATTGTCTTCATTGGTAGGTTGTGAGTCGTGCCTTATAGGGGACTTGTCCGTTGAGCAGGATGTTGGCCGCTTTGTAGCCGCGGTTGCTGTACTTCGGGTCGGACGTGGAGAGATCGATCGCGGCGACAAACCGGTAGTAAAGCGCGCCCGCCGGAGTGGCCGGTATGCTGAAGGGCTTCGGGTTGGTAATGTCGGTAACGATGTCGCGAGTGGCCGGATCGCTCGCCTTTCTCCACTGGAGTTTGTAGACGACCGGGGGTCCAGCGCTATCCTGAACCACCCTGTATGAGCAGACATCGGTGACGTAGCAGACCACGTCTCCGGCGGCGCTGGGGGTCGGGCCAGCGGTTGTGCCTTGGATTCGCACCGGCAAAAGTGTCCCAGCCGGCGAAGGAGCCGGGGACGGAGCCGGGGACGGAGCAGGGATGTTGGCGAGAGTGATTTTACAGCTATCCCACGGTCCATTCACCTTCGTGATATCACCTTCGATCTGATGGGTCGGGACGATTAATCGTTGGCCCACCAAAGGCATCGGGGATGTACTGCTTGGCAGCCTAATCCTGACAAAATCTTGACTCCCTGGCATCGCCGCCGTGTCCTCGACGATCTTAAAAGGCCCCATGGACCATTGTTGGAATGAAATTCCCTCGGCGGAAATCGATGTTCCGGGTGAGGGCAACGGATAGGGCGTGCCGGTAGCATTCGTCATTGCGGGCAACGACACGGCCGAGTGGATGTCTTGAATCATTTCGAGCATGGCGACGCGGGCCTGCTGATGCGCGGTGTTCACGGCAGTATTCTTGGCACCCAGAATGGTGCCGATGTTCAAGAGCGCATAGATGATGAGGCCAAGAGCTCCGACGACCCCCATCGTGATCGACATTTCAGCCATGGTCAGCCCGCTCTGGCTGGAACGATAAATTCTCATATGTCGGAACTGCGGACAGCTGTCATCGATAACGAATAGGGAGGCAGAGTAACGCCCTTATGACTGACGCCGTCATGGCTGAGGTACTTGTAGGTGAGCGTGAACACCGCCCTATACCTGTACATCTTAGGCGTCGTGGTCAGGTCGGAGATATCGGTTACGGTGCAGGTCATTGTTCCGGTAACGATCATTCCGCCGGTCGTGTCCTGCGTCCACGTCGGTGCAGCCGTTTGCAGCCGCCAAAAAGTCCGGTTATCACTTTGAAACGCCAGTTGCCCAACGTCGCTGGCCACCAGTCCGGTTGCCCCAGTGCGCGCGGCGGCATCCGCATATGTCCAACGTGCCGGCTCCCGGTAAACTGGCCAGGGATCGGTCTGCGTGGATAGCACCCCCGTGGCAGGGTCCTTGTAAGCAATGGTATGCGTTCCGACAGTCATGTCGTAAGTGCCATCGCTAGCCAGCGGAACTTCGCCCCTTTTAGGATTGAATGGGCTCATCGATTGGAAGAGATCGACCTGATTCTGCAACACGGCCGATGCGCCCGTCCAATTGCGGCTCATGGCCGCGATCGAATTGAATTTGGTCAGCGCTCCCAGGGTGGAAGCGACCCCGACCCCGATCAGCGCGACGGAGACCACGGCCTCGACGAGTGTGAAGCCGCGCGCCGCAAAACGACCTTCCCTCCTATGACGTTTATAGAAAACCACGATAACTCAATAGCAACAGCCATGCCAAATCACCACAGACCATCATCCCCGGTTTGTAAGCGAATCACATGCCCGCGCTTTCGGCCCCAGTCCGGGTCTTGTGCCACGGGTTGAGCGTGATGCCGCAAATGGAAACAACGCGGCGGACGTCGGAAACAATAAACGCTCGCTCGCTAACAAATCGGTTGACAGCGACTTGCGCCAATCGCAAAGTCACAATTCTCTTTTTTCCCGCCGATGCTCGTCTCAAACATCATACCACCAGTCGTTTCAGCTAGCACGCCGACCATTCTTCAGTTTCCGACGGACGCAACCCGCGCCGTCCGTTCATTGCGAAATATGACCACTCAACTCCTGCAAGAAGCAGCTCAAGTGATCCCGAATCAGCAACTGCTGATCAACGTCGTCTCCCGCCGCGTGCGCCAGCTGGGGTTGGGCCATCGTCCGCTCGTCGAAGCCACTCCACGCTCGTCCCTCACCGACATTGCCCTCAGAGAAATCATCGCCGGCAAGCTCACTTACGAGCTGGCTCCGGAGAAACCTGCCGCCGACGGCGCCGCCTAATTTCGCGTCGCGTCCGGAAGCGCGATCATGGCGACCGAGACGATCCTCAATCGCAAGGCGCTTCGCGATTTTCACATTCTCGAACGCTACGAAGCCGGCATCGAGCTGAAAGGCAGCGAGGTCAAATCGATCCGCGCCGGCAAAGCGAACATCAGCGACGCCTTTGTTCGCATCGAGAAAGGCCAGGCCTTTCTTCATAACGCCGACATTCAGCCCTACGAACGGGCCAGCCACGAAATCCCCGCGGCGAAACGCGTCCGGCGCCTCCTCCTGCACAAACAGGAAATCGATAAGCTTTACGGTTTAACAGCCATCGCGGGTCGCGCGCTCGTTGTCTTGAGTTTGTATTGGAAAAACGGGAAGCTGAAATCGGAGATCGGCGTGGCGCAAGGCAAAGTCGCGCACGATAAACGCGCCGATCTCAAGAAGCGCGCGACCGACCGCGAAACGGAGCGCGAAGTTGCGCGTTTTAATCGCCGGCACGGGTGACCTCGCCGGGGCGTCCCTTCGGACTCCTTGTCAGTTCACACTTCCGATTCACAGTATCTGCTCGAATGGCCAGCAAGCGATCTCCTCTCTTTGTCCTCTTCCTCACCGTCTTCATCGATCTGGTGGGCTTCGGTATCATCATCCCCGTCCTGCCGCTTTACGCGGAGCATTTCCATGCTTCGCCGATCGCGATCGGCTGGCTCACCGGCATTTATTCCGGGATGCAAATTATCTTCACGCCGATCCTCGGAAAACTTTCCGACCGGTTCGGCCGCCGCCCCGTCCTAATAGTGAGCATCGCAGGCACGGCGATTGGTTTCGCCCTGATGGGAATGGCCACCGCGCTGCCCCTCCTTTTCGTCGCACGAATTCTTGCCGGCATCACCGGCGGCAACATCTCCATTCCTCAGGCCTACATCGCCGATGTCACCGCACCAGAACAGCGTTCGCGCGCCATGGGCATGATCGGCGCGGCGTTCGGCCTTGGTTTCACTTTCGGTCCGCTCATCGGTGGAGTCATGAGCCGCATCTCCTACAGCGCGCCGTTCTATTTTGCCGCGGGCCTCGCTGTGGCAAATGCTCTTCTCGTTTATCTGATCTTGCCCGAGAGCCTTTCGCGCGAGCACCGCGCCAGCCCACACGCAGACGCCCCCATCGCCGAGGTCTTTCGGCACGGGCACGGCGGGATGTTTGCCGTCGTGGTAGCGACCTATTTTTTCTTGATCGCCGGTTTCTCGATCATGACTACGCTCTTCGCGCTCTTCACCGAAAAGCGTTTTGGTTATGACGCGCGCGCGAACGGATATCTTTTCGGGTTTATCGGCATCCTCACGGTGATCATCCAGGGCGGTTTAATCGGGCGGTTGGTCAAGAAGTTTGGCGAAGTAACTCTGACCCGAGTCGGCATGCTTTTGACGGCCGGCTCTCTGGCGCTGCTGCCGGTGAGCGGCAACCTCCCTCTTCTCTTAATCGCGTGTGCCGGTCTTTCCTTCGGCAGCGGTTTCGCGAGTCCGCCATTGAGTGGCTTGGCCTCGCAGATGATCGA
>JBEEHC010000161.1:0-15379 GCA_041167205.1 Verrucomicrobiota bacterium | reverse complement strand
CGTTATCTCGCGCGGGATATTCGCGCCGAACGATTCGCCGCGATGTTGATGCCCCAACGAATTGCGGTCCACTTCAGATTTTAGATTGGGAATACGGGAAAGGTCAGATCCCCCACCCATCCCTCGGCCTACGGGTTCGAGCCCCGTAACCGCGCGACGCGTGTTCTCGCGAATCGCGATGAATTCCATCTCGGGCGTGACGATGCCTTCGCGAGCGTAGTAGAGCTGCGTAACGGCATTGCCGCGCTTCGCGCGCAATGGCCGTCGCGATTTCAGATTGAAGATTTCAGATTGAAGATTGCCATTGCGGCCGTTCCGGCCATCTAAGTTGGACGTTGGATGTTGGACGTTGGACGTTGGACGTTTCTGCGCAGCGTCAGCTGCATGCTTTTCGGAGAGAAATCCATCGTCTTGCGGCGTCACCGGCCGGCCGGCGGTTTCCTCGACGTCGCCGCGGTCGCGAATCCATTTTGCGCGCAATGCGGGCAGGCCTTCGGTTACATCGACATGTTGATCGCCATCGCCCCACGGACCGCTCGTGTCGTACACGCGGATCGGCTCGTTCGCCTCGATCTCGCCGCTCATTGTTTTCGTCGGCGCGAGCGAGATTTCGCGGAACGGCACGCTGATCTCCGGATGCAGTTGGCCGGCGACGTAGACCTTGCGTGAATTAGGAAGGGGCGTTTCGGCGCTCGGTTCGCGGTCGTCTTTGGATTCGATCATGTGGTTGTAGGGCGGGCGCATCGCCTGCCGTTTCGTTCAATCGTTGGCAAGCGGTGCGCTTGCCCTACAAGAAATGTTAGCGGTGCGGACATAAAACAAAAAAGCCATGCGCGGAAGAGCGGCATGGCTTCGAATCCTTGCTCCCTGCGACGGTATTATCCGCATCAGGTTCAAGGGGTCAGCTCGAAATCAATCAAGCACTCTCAGCCATTGGCTCCCCCGCAATGTTGTAGACGAGCTTAAGGATGCCGCGCGCGAAGTCAATATTGCAGAGCGGGCGCGGTGCCGACGTCCGATCAACCGGCAAGCGGTGCGCTTACCCTACAAGCGAAATCGGAGCGGAGCCGGACGTTTGTAGAGGCGAGCGCCTCTACAATGCCTACGGTTCCGTGTTGGGATTGGCCTCGGGATTGGTGACGGGGACTACGCCGGGCGCGGGCGAGTTCTCCAATCGCGCAGGTGGTTCGGCGAGGTTCAGGACGGTGATTCCACCAGAGTCTTGCGCTCGATAATCGGTCACCAGCATCGGGCGCTGCTTCTTTTCAGTCACGTTGCGATAGTTCTCGATTCCGACGCTGATGGCTTCGGCGAGTTTGCCGCGCCACGCGGGATTCGCGACGGACTTGCTGTCGTTCGTTTCGGAGAGGAAGCCGCCCTCGACCAGGATCGCAGGAATTTTCGTCAGCCGCAGCACGGCAAAACGCGCGCGCTTGATTCCGCGATCGAATTCCGGGATGTGGCCGAGCATGGAATGGTAGACCGTGGCGGAAAGCTCGAAGCTCTGCGCGTCGACGGCGCTGCCGGCCTGCATGTTGACGAAACTCAAGGCGAGCGCGTCGTCCGCAGTCGAGGGCGCGCCGCGCGGCGTGAGGGAAAAAATCTCGAAGCCGGTCGCGTCGCGGTTGGAGGTGGCATTGAAATGGATGCTAACGAAAATGGAGTCGCGCGTCTGGTTCGCGATGTGGGCGCGAAGTTGGAGCGGGAGAAAAACATCGTTCTCGCGCGTCATGATGACTTTGAAGCCTTTGGCCTGAAGGAGCGGGCGCAGTTGGCGCGCGACATCGAGGGCGTACTCCTTCTCGCTCCCGTAACTGCTGCGCGCGCCCTTGTCGAAACCACCGTGGCCGGCGTCGAGCACGACGGTTTGCACTTTGCCGTTGCGCTGGATCATTTGCGGCCGCAGCTGCGGCTCGATTGTTTTGGCGAGATCGATGCGGGAGACCAGAAATTTGTCGTCCTTCGCAATGACCGGAAAGGAGAGCCAGTTGCGCACTCCATTTACGATCGCTTCGCGACTATCGAGCGTGAGTTGGAGCTGGTTCCGGCCGTTATTGAGCACGACGGTTTTCCCTGTCGAATCAACGTTGCCCAAAAGGCCGTAGAACTTCGCGATGTTATCAGCGCTCAAGTAATCGCGCGCTCCGATCTTGATGACCTGCCAGTCAGCGTTGGGCTTTGGCTCTGGTTTCGCGACGGCCGGCGGCGCAGGCGTGGATTTCGCAGCCGGGAATTTCGCCTTGGCGGGTTTTGCGAGAGCGCCAGACGCGAGGGCCAGGGAGATCGCACCCGCGATGAAAAAGGCGGGGAATCGCGCGGCGATCATACGGAACAACATGCAGGAAAAATGCCACCGGACCACCTGGTTCCACTGCGTTTCAACTGACATTTCCCTATTGGACAACAGAGGCGTTTCACCGTTCAGTGGCAGATGCTTAAGCCTATCTATCTTCTGCTCATCGGCTTGCTCGCGGCCGGAAATTTGTTCGGCCAATCGCCCGTGCCCGCAGCCACCGTGAATTCGACCGTGCGCGGCGCCACAAAACCGTCCACTGATCAGAGCCCGCCCCCTGCGGTTGACCAAAGCGCAGCCGTTCCCGCGGCGGCTGACAAGTCGCAGCCGCAGGTCGAGAAGAATCCGCCGCCGCTCGATGTGAAGAACATGGACACCTCGGTCAAGCCCGGGGAGGACTTCTATCTTTATGCCAACGGCACCTGGATCAAGAACAACCCGGTGCCGCCGGAGTTCTCGCGCTGGGCGGCCTTCACCCAACTGGGCGAGAAGAACAATGATGCGCTGCACGAGATCGCCGAGAAGGCCGCGTCCGCCGCTCCGAAAGCGTCTGACAAATCAAAGACGGAAAAGGCATCTGCCGCGGACCTGCAAAAGGTCGGGGATTTCTACGCCAGCGGCATGGACGAGAAAGCCGTGGACGCGGCGAGGACGAAGCCGCTCGAGAGCGAGTTCAAACGAATCGATGCGATGAAGGATCGCAAGGATGTGCTGAAGGAAGTCGCGCATCTCCATGGGATGGGCGTTTACCCGTTCTTCCTTTTTATCTCGGGCCAGGACGACAAGAACAGCGCCATGGTGATCGCGCAAGCTTATCAAGGCGGCCTGGGCATGCCGGACCGCGATTATTACACGAAGGAAGAACACGCAAAGCTCCGGGACCAGTACGTCGAGCACGTGACAAAAATGCTGACGCTGGCGGGTGAGCCGGCGGCGCAAGCTGCCGAGAAGGCCAAGAAAGTAATGGCGCTGGAGACCTCACTCGCCCAGCCGGCCCGAACACGCGTGGAGCTGCGCGATCCGCAGAAGAATTACAACAAGATGAAGCAGGCGGAGTTGCAGGCGCTTATGCCTGACTTCAATTGGTCGGATTATTTCAAAGAGATCAAGCTCTCGGCGCCGGGGGATATCAATGTCGGTCAGCCGGACTTCTTCAAAGCCGTCGGGGAAATCTTGAAGACCGTCTCGATGGACGACGCCAAGACGTATCTCCGCTGGCAGGTGCTTCACGGCATGGCCTCGACCCTTTCGAGCGACTTTGTGAATGAGAACTTTCGCTTTTTCGAAACGGCCCTGCGCGGCACCAAACAGATCAAGCCACGCTGGAAGCGGGTCATCGCCAAGACCGACGAAGAGCTGGGAGAAAGTCTCGGGAAACTTTACGTGGCGGAGCATTTCCCGCCCGAGGCGAAAGCGCGCGCACTCGAGATGGTGAACAATCTAAAGGAAGCGCTCGCTGATCGAATCAAGACGCTGGATTGGATGGACGAGCCGACCAAGCAGGAGGCATTGAAGAAACTCGCCGCCTTCAAAGTCAAAATTGGTTATCCCGACAAATGGCGCGATTACTCGGCGCTCAAGATCGATCGCACATCGTATGCGGGCAACGTCATGCGCGGCGACCAGTTTGAGACGGACCGGCAGTTGAAGAAAATTGGCAAGCCGGTCGATCGCAGTGAGTGGGGCATGTCCCCGCCGACGGTGAACGCTTATTATAATCCGAACCTGAACGAGATCGTTTTCCCGGCGGGAATTCTGCAGCCGCCCTTCTTCGATCCCAAAGCTGATGATGCGGTGAATTATGGAGGGATGGGTGCGGTCATCGGACACGAAATGACGCACGGCTTCGACGATCAGGGCCGGCAATACGACGCGGCCGGCAATCTCCGTGATTGGTGGAGCCCGGAGTCGGCGAAGAACTACACCGAGCGTTCAAAAGGGATCGTCGCCCAGTACGCGGCTTACGAGCCTTTGCCCGGATTGAAACTTAACGGCGAGCTGACGCAAGGCGAGAACATCGCGGACATCGGCGGGGTCAAGCTCGCGTTTATGGCGCTGCAAAAGGCAATCGCGAAAAAAGGCCCGCAACCGAAGATCGATGGGTTTACCCCGGAGCAGCGGTTCTTCCTCGGCTTCGCGCAAATCTGGCGAAACAATCAGCGAGAAGAGGATTTGAAGCTGCAAGTGAATACGAATCCGCATTCGCCGGGACGTTTCCGCACGATCGGACCGCTCTCGAACCTGGTGGAGTTCCAGAAGGCATTCGATATTCCGGATGGTTCTCCGATGGTCCGCCCGGCGGATCAGCGGGTGAATATTTGGTAATGCGCGCGGCAGGGTCACGCGGCGACCGCCGCTACAGGGCGATCTTGCCGCCCCAGGAAAGGATCTTCGCTTTCGTGCCGGCGGCTTCGGCTTCCTTGATGTCGCCGTTGCGATTGTAGAAAAGCGACAGGCTGGTCCAGCCAATCTGGTCGTTAGGCCGGAGTTCGGTCGATTTCTTTCCGGCTTCGATCGCCTCGGGGAAGCGCCCGATTTTCATCAGCGCCATGCCCAGGGCATGCCAGCCGTCGAAAAAGGTAGGATCGAGTTCCACGCACTGGCGGTATTTCTCGACCGCGTGCTCCAACTCGCCGATCGCGAGATCACCGTTCGCATCGTCGAAGATCTCGTCCAGCGTGGCCATGCGGGCGATGGCTCCGGCCGGGATTAGCCGGTCGCCAGCGTGGCGTTGGCCGCGCGGCGCCGATCGCGCAGCCACTCAACGAAAACGGCCCCCCGTCTTTGAAAAAGATAGCGCGTCTCGAACTGAGTTTTCGCCGCGGCATAGCCCGAGGGATCGGCCGGCGCCCGTTTCTCAAGCACGGCGATGACGCCGCCCTTTGCCGCCGGAACAAAATCAGTGACGTCCCCCGGATTCAAAACGGACACCGCACTCTTGATCACCGGCATGTCAGGCGCCTCATCCTTCTTTGGCTTTGGAATTTCCGGTTTCGGTTTGTCCGGAGCGGGAATCTCCGCCAGCGACATCGGCGGCATTCGTTCCAGCTTCAATCCACTCTGCTCGGCCACTTTCTCGAGGGGCGTCCCGGACTTGAGCGCTTCGCGAAGCTGGCGGGCGACCTCCGCTCCTTTGTTGGAAACGAGTTCCCGGAGACGCTCCGACTTCAACGTCTCGACGATCTTCGGCTTGGCCTCTTCGAGACTGAGCGGATGTGATTCGGTGACAGTGAGCAGATGCAGAACATAAAATCCGTCCGGCCCCTGGATCGGATCGCTGAAGGGCGCTTGCTGGGTCAGTTGGAAGGAATATTGGGTCAACTGTGGGTTGGCGGCCAACTTTGGGTCCGGCGCCACGTTCGTGAATTCTTCCGTGGCGATCACCGGACTCTGGAATTTGGCCGCAACTTCGCCGAAATTCGCGTCCTTCTCCAGGAGCGCCTGGGTGAAGTCGTTCGCGCGGTCGGCGACCTTCTGGAGCGGCTCCTTCCGGTCTTTCCCGGTCAACTTCTTCTCTGCTTCAGTGAGCGCGAACGCGACGAATTCGACCCGCCGTTTTTCGTCGCTCTTCAATTGATCCTTATGGGCTTCGTAATATTTTGCGACATCTTCATCGGAGATTTTTACATCCTTTTGGAAGTCCTCCTCCCGTAAGCGCACGACAGCCACCTCCATTTTTCCGTACGTCCGCTCGTAATTTTCCTGGCTTTCGGATTCCGGGACTTGGACGCCCGTGCCGAGAAGGTCTTTCACCCGATTGAGCGCTAGTTGATCCGAGACAATCTCCTCGATTTGGGCCTCGTTGAATCCCAGCGTCGGAAGCATTGTCTTGGTAAATTCGTTGTATTTATTTATGTCAAAGCTGCCCGCGTCTCCCTTGAAGCGCGGTAGCGTTTTGACGTGGGCCGCGATCTCATCCGAACTCGGGCGGATCCCGAGCTGCTCGGCTTCGTGGAGGAGGACTATCCGGTTCCAGGTGAACTCGACGTACATTTCCGATTCGCTCGCCACGTTCGCCATCATCAGGTCGGTGCCCAGGTTCAGGCCGAGGGCGCTGGCGAGATTCAGGAGGCGGGCATGCCGGGTGAATTCCACCTGGGTGATCGGCCGATCATAAATGCGGCCGAGATCGGTCGTTCGTTGGGCGCCGAAGTCTGTCTTGTTAAAATAAAAGACGAACGGCACCGCGAGGATCGCGATGACGATCATCAGCCACCGGTGATGTTTGCGGAGAATAGTAATCATATGAGCGCCCGCTGAAATTCAGAGGGGCGGCAAGATATCGTCTCAGATTTTGTCTGAGCAAATGATTTCGTTCTGGCCGAGGTCGGAGCTATTCTTATCGTGATCCGCAAAATACCTTTTGCGTCGGTGGAGCGCATTCGTAAAATCGGATTCGGCAATTGCCGGATGTGATTGCTCAGAGCCTCCGAAAACCAGACAATAACCAACGAAATGTCCCATTGGGGGCTTATCAGAAGATAGAAACAGTATTAATGAAACGCACTCTCCTTTTTCTCGCGGCCTTCACCAGTTTCACGATCGCGCTTCAAGCCGCACCGACCCCAACGCCGAACCCGAAGCGCGCGTCAAAGAAGATTGAGAAAGCGAGCGGACCGCAGGAGACAATTGCCCAGTCCGCCAACGGCTGGTCTTACGTCAACGGTGAATGGGTGCACCCCGAGGGGTATAAGTTCGCAAACGGCAAGATCCTCAGGACAACCGCGCGACCCGGGAAGGCATTTCCAAAGCCTCCTGGAAAGCTCGCGCTGGAAAACGCTCAAAAGCTGATTCCAACGCCCAATCAGGCGGACAGCGCCAAGACGGCGGCCGAAAAAGCAGCCGAGACCCGGCGAAAAAACCTGCAACCGAGGCCGGCGCCGCAAACAGGAACGCACATGTAACTGTTCGCGGAGTTTTCCTGCTCCGCCATATTGCTGCTGTCGGGAAACATCGGCCTTTTACCGCGCTCGTGCTACCATAGCCGGATGCCCAATCTCCACACGCCCGAGGGAGCAACACACCTTCTCCAAGCTTTTGCCTCAGCGTTCCTCGCGATCCTCTTTCTTCAGTCGGGCATCGACAAGGTGGTAGACCGCCGCGGCAATCTCGAATGGCTGAAAGGACATTTCGCCAAGAGTCCGCTGGCCGGAATGGTGCCTCTGCTGGTGACCGCCATCACCATTCTGGAGCTTGGGGCCGGAGCGCTCAGCGCAGTCGGTTGTGCGCTGATAATTCTTAAGCACGATTCCGCTCTCGCGTTCTACGGCGCGGCCGTCGCCGCGATCTCGATCATTGCGCTGTTCTTCGGCCAGCGCGTCGCAAAGGACTACGCGGGCGCGGCAACCCTCGTCCCTTATTTTCTCCTGGCATTGAGCGCGCTGTATCTGTTGGCGCGCTGAGCGAACCGTTTAGTCTAATAGTCGCGTTTCTCGCCGTTTAGAGCGCTCGATTGCGCGAAGGAAAGGAGCGGTGAAATATCCCTCTTGTCCACTGCGCCCGACAGTCCGATTGCCGCTCCCGATCTTGGAACCGGCGCGCTCCAGAATCCCAGTGTGGCGCGAGCGAGCGCACCGGTCCTGGGTGTGCTCGCGGCCTTGAGCTTTTCCCACCTGCTCAACGACGCGATGCAGTCGTTGATCCCGGCGATCTATCCGATTCTGAAAAGCGCGCTGCATCTGGATTTCGTTCATATTGGCCTTATCTCGCTCACCAACCAGTTGACGGCGTCGATTCTCCAGCCCTTCGTCGGCCTCTACACGGACCGGCGACCGCAGCCTTTCTCTCTCGCCGTTGGGATGGGCTTCACGCTCGCTGGCCTGGTTCTGCTCTCGTTCGCCAATAGCCTGGCGTTGGTTCTCATCGCCGTGGCGCTGGTCGGCGTCGGTTCGTCGGTATTCCATCCGGAAGCGTCGCGCATAGCGCACATCGCCTCTGGCGGACGGCTCGGCTTCGCCCAATCGCTCTTTCAGGTCGGCGGCAATGCCGGCTCCGCGCTTGGCCCTCTTCTGGCCGCCGTCATCGTGGTCGCCCGCGGGCAATCAGCCGTGTTGTGGTTTTCGCTGCTGGCGCTGGTCGGGATCGTTGTCCTTACTGGAATAGGGCGTTGGTATCGAGGGAGTCTGGCTGTTTTCAGAACGGCGAAATCGACGCCATTTCATCATCCGGAAAAGCCGGCCCTGACACGCGGCCGGGTGATCCTGTCCCTCGCTGTTCTGGTCGCGCTCGTCTTTTCGAAATATTTCTACCTCGCGAGCATGTCGAGCTACTACACGTTCTTCCTGATGGGAAAATTCGGCCTCTCCATTAAGAGCGCTCAACTTCATCTCTTCGGGTTTCTTTTCGCCGTCGCGGCCGGCACCTTGCTCGGCGGGCCGGTGGGCGACCGCATCGGCCGCAAGAGTGTGATCTGGGCGTCGATCCTGGGTGTCGCCCCGTTTGCCCTCGCGCTTCCTTACGCCAATTTGTTTTGGGTCGGCATCCTCACCGCGATCATCGGACTGATCCTGGCTTCGGCGTTTTCCGCCATCCTCGTCTACGCGCAAGAGCTGGTTCCCGGCCGGGTGGGCATGATCGCTGGCCTGTTTTTCGGTCTCGCTTTCGGTTTGGGAGGCATTGGCTCCGCCGTGTTGGGGGCGTTGGCCGATCGCACGAGCATTCCTTTTGTCTTTCAAATTTGTTCCTATCTGCCGCTCATCGGTCTGCTTACGTGGCTCTTACCGAATCTCGAACAACGGCAAGCGAGCGCCTGAAATTATAAGAAAATCCGGATAGCGATAATCGGTGCGCTGGCACGAAATGTTCTGCAAAAGTCTTCATGCGCGTACTCATAGCCGACGACCAAAGAGGCGTCGGTACGACACTCGCAGCCCTCGTTTCCAAATGCGATCACGAGGTCGTCGAAGTAGTGGGTTCCGGCTTTGATGCGATTCAGGCCTACCACCGGCATCGTCCCGACATGGTGCTGATGGATTATTACATGCCGCGGCTTAACGGCGCGACGGCTTGCCGGAACATTTTGTCGAGATATCCGGCCGCAAACGTCATCCTGGTTTCCGGCGTTGTCGGGGCGGAAGAACTCAGCCATTCCGGCGCGATCGCCGTCCTGTCGAAACCGATCGACCTGGCCCGACTAAAGATTCTGCTAAACGCTCCGTCGCTCCCATTCGACGGTGAAGCTCCGACTTCCCAGACCTGACGTTCGTCATTCGTCATTCTCCAGATACTTTTCTGGAATCGGATGCTCGCCGCTCTCCTGCTGCCAGTAGATGTTCACGATCCACCAACGATTACCATCGTTGAACAATTGAATGCTGTTAATCCCGCGCATGAATGGTTCTGGATCGGCCGGATCGTGCCGCGACTCGTAGGTGCTCCACACCTGTGCCAGGCGACCGAACTGTTCCGTCCGGCGCGCGATCTCCTTTTCGTAGAATCCGCTCTTTTCAAAATACGGTTCTACGCGCGCGATGAAGCCATCGATATCCAAAATTTCTGGCGCAAGATCGACATCTCCCCCCGCCTTCGCCGTAGGAATTAACCGCGCGCCCGGAAAGTACAACGAACGCTCGCGGTCCCAATCTCGTTTCTTGCCAGCCGGACCAGAAATCCCGTCGTAAGCCGCCGTGATGATCGCGTCGATTGAATCGACATCGGCGGGATCCGCCGGGAGATGCGTGCTCTTGTCCTCCAATTTCTCGGTCCAGTGTTCGCCGAACTGCTACGCGTTTCTGAACTCCGCTGTGATCTCGGGCGGGAGTAAAGGCGTGGCGCCGTCATGTGAAGCGACGTAGGCGCCGAGGCGACAGGCATTCACCAAGACCTTGTGCGTGTCGGTTCCGCGAGTGAGCCCAACCATCAAGCCCGCCATGAATGCGTCCCCTGCCCCAACTGTATCCTTCACGACAACCTTGGGCGCCGGAGCGGTCACGAGTTTGCCGCGGTCCCACAGTGCCGCGCCTTCTTCCGCCAACGTGACGCAAATGCGGGACGCGTTCGTTGCCTCCGCGATGACGGCGCACGCATTGCTGATTGCCATCGTATCGCGAGGCGTGTCGTGCTTCATCTCACCCGTCCGCAGCCACGCAGCGAGCTGACCGACTTCGCCATCATTGAGCTTGAGCACATCGGCGCGCCTGGCCAGTTGCACGACGAGCGGCGCGTCGGTAAACGGCGGACGTAAATTCACGTCGAAGAATTTCAGCGGACCCTTCACCGCGAGAAGGCGGTCCAGCTGTTCGAGATTGTAGGGTGAACGGCCGGCAAGCGAGCCGAAGATCAACGCCCGCGCCTTCGAGACAGCCTCGAGCGCTTCCGCCGGAACTCTGATCTCGTCCCAAGCCGCTGGTTGCACGAGCTCGTAGGTCGCGTTGCCATTGGCGTCCACGGTTACGAGCACGGTACCAGTGCCCAGACCAATTCGCGCCCGCGTCACAAATTGGGTGTTGACCCTTTTGTCTTGGGCGACTTTCAGAATCTCGTCGCCCAAAGCATCTCGGCCGATGCAGGAGATGAGTGACGCAGAAACGCCGATTTGCGCGAGGTGCGCAGTGACATTGAACGGCGCGCCGCCCGCGTGTCTTCCTGATGGCAGGCAATCCCAGAGTATCTCTCCAAAAGCGAAGAATTCGGTGGCCATCGTGAAATTGAAATCGGCTCAGTCGTTCTGCCGTGGACGCCGGGTGTTGGACATCGAGCGTTGCTCGTCCTCGTCTGTTAGTTCAGGACCGCCGTCCGGTTCGTAGATGAATATGAGGTCCTGATCCATTCCTTTAGGATCAACGGAGCGCTCGAAGACGAGCAGATTCTCGGTTCCGATGAGGCAATGCTCCACGCCCGGCTTGAAACGGAACTTGCCGCCCGGCGTAAGCGGTTCGGCGGCCAGCGTCTTCTCCTTGGGCCGTCTCCACAGAATGAGACCAGCGCCTTCTTTCACCTCGAGCCGCTCATCTTTTTGCTCGTGCATCTCGAGCGCAAGGTATCCGCCCTCGCGAATCACGAGAAACTTCTCCACCCGCGGATGTTCGTGCAGCATGACAACCACACCGCCCCAGTCCGTCTTGATGACCCCTTCGCTACGGCATTCGATTTTCGCGAGCAGCTCCGGGAAAAGCGTAGAGGTTTCTCCGACTCGATCGCGAAAGTGGCTGGTCCAGAGCCGGCACGCCTCCCGACAGTAGCGGTTGAACGTCTCCTCCGAATCGATCGGCGAAAGCTCGCTGAGCGCAGCTCCGATTTCCGCAAAGCGCGGATCGCTCGCCAGCTTTTCGTGGTTCAGTTCAAAGACAGCGCTCATGACAGCATCTAATGCCCGCCGGAAGTCGATACGCCGTGCATGCTCGCAGCGCCGCTGAATCTCGGCCACATGAACCCATAAAAGGCGACGAACGCAAAGCAGAGCATCGGCACGATGAACCCCCGCGACAGGTCGTACTTGTCCGCGATCGATCCCATCACTTTTGGCAAAATCGCGCCGCCCATGATTGCCATGACGATGAAGGAAGAGGCTTTCTTCGCCTTTTCGCCAAGACCGAAAATGCCGAGAGCAAAGATCGTCGGGAACATGACGGACATGAAGAAGTAGGTGAGAAAAACAGAGACCACCGAGATCCAACCGAGTTTCAGGAAGACAACGATACAGAGGACCACACTGATCGCGGAGTAGAGCCCGAGCACTGAGTGCGCCGCGAATTTTTTCAGGATCGCAGAACCGGTGAAGCGTCCGATGAGGAAACAGAGAAAGCCTAACGAGGCGAGATTGGAGGCGGCCTTGTTGCTAAAGCCAAGCGCGCCGTCTTGATGAACCTCGAACCAGCCGGCGAACCAGCCAGATCCGGCGCTCGGTGCGTGCCATGAATCGGGGATCGGCGGCACCTGCGATGTCATGTAGTTGATGAAGAAGCTGAAGATCCCGGCTTGCGCCGCGACGTATAAGAATTGTGCGACCACCGCCATGATGAAGTGCGGATGCGCCCAGATCGAATGCGAGACATTTGGCGTGGCATCGTCGCAGTGATAATCGTCCTCCATTTTGACTTCGGGGACGTTCGCGAAATAGAAGATGATCGCGAGAACGATGACGATGACGCCGATCGCGGCGTAGGGGATCCAAAGACTTTCGCTGCCGGTGCTCTCGCCCGCCGCGTTCTTGGAATAAAAAAACATCCCGCCCGCGACAGGCCCGAGAAGCAAGCCAATGCCGTTGCACGACTGCGCGAGATTGATGCGAGTCGCTGCGTATTGAATCGGACCCAGAACAGTCGTGTACGGATTGGCGATGGTCTCGAGAAAGGTGAGACCGGCCGCAATGACGCAAACGCCGAGCAAGAACGCCCAGAACGATGCGATGTGCGTCGCCGGGATAAACCAGAATCCGCCCACGGCCACCATGAGGAGGCCGGTAATTATTCCGCCTTTGTAACCCAGTTTGGTCGCCAGCCACCCCGCTGGCAGTGCCATCAGAAAGTAGCCCAGATAATGCGCAAACTGGACCCACGCGGATTGGGCCAGGCTCAGGTGCAGCTCCTCCTGAAAATGCTTGTCCATCACGTCGATCATCCCGTTGCAGAAACCCCACAGAGCGAAGAGCAGGATCAGAAGCGAAAAGACGAACAGGACACTTCTGCCGTCCTCCAAAACGAACATGCCTTTGTCTGGAGCAAGGCGCGGATCGAGCGGCGCCGGCCGATGTTCGGAAGAAGGAGTGTCCATCTCTTTCGGTTTAAAACGTGAAACCCATTTGTGCGCCGATTACCACCGCGTCCGGAATGTCGCCCGTGCCGCCCGGATCAATAACATATTGAATGTCGGGTTGGAAGTAACTCCAGGGCGTAAGCTGAAAGCGATGCGCGAGCTCAACCACCTTTTCCGATTTGGCCAGTTGTCGGCCAGGAATGCGCACGCTACGCGCATAGTCGCGGCTGATGTCGCCATAGATGAAGTGCAGCATCGTGTGATCGCGGTCGCGACTTGGGAAAAGGCCCAGGTAATTTAGCCCGACGTTTACCTGGAACGGCACGATCGCGATCTCCGTCTGCGGATAGTAACCGGATGCGACAAATGCGGTCAGCCCCTGGTCGCTCCCCGGCGCCTCCTGATAAATCATTTGGTCGGCGTGCGCGTAGAATCCATAGGAGTGATCCTCAAAGCCACCAGCAAATCGCCGGTAAAAATCCCATGCCGAATACGTGAACCCGATCCAGTAGTGCCCGGGCAATCCCTTCATGACCGACGCCTCTATGGTCTTGCCAGCTCGCGCGACGCTCGCTTTGTCCGCAGCCGGCGAGGCGTAAGCCGGCCTCTTGAAAAACTGCGGCGACCAGCCGACCTGGACAATCGCCGTGTACCCGTCATTGCCCTCGATGCCCCAGTTCAATCCATTGTCATCATTCTCAAACATCCGTTCGGACGTTTGAAAAATGCCGAGCTTCACATTGACCTCCGGCGTCGGATCATAGAGCAACGCCGCCGCCCAAACCGCGAACGGATAAGCGGAAAACCGTGTGTCGAACAAAACGTTGCGGATGTCTCCGTCGATCCCGTTGTTCACCGAATACCCGTAAAGCGGCGACGTATTGAAATCGTCCGACGCGGCGAAGCGTCCCAGCTTTATCCTTAACCGGCCCTCCCAGAACTTCTGCTGCAAATAAACCTGATAAAGGAAGGGCCTCTGCCCACCGACCGATTGCTGCGTGGAAAAAATGCTGCCGATGTATCTGGTGGTGAGATCGTCCCCGTTCCGATTGATTCCGCTCACGACGAACAGGCCGCCGTTCCAGCCGGCCAGCTTCTCGAGATCGAACTTAAATCCCAGCCAGGCGTCATCGACATAAGTCGCATGGTGTGGGTGGATTCCACCGGAGACGTTCCCGTTGTAAATGCTGTTGTAGAAACCGAACACTTCCAGTCCCGACTCTTGCAGCCGATCGCGGTAACCCCACCAATCGCCGGTAATGTAATCAGCCTTCTTGAACCCGCCCGGCTGCACGGCCGCCTGGTCCTGGGCGGGGATGAGCGAGCGGTTGGTGCGCGAAAGAGGCACTGCATCCTGCGCGATCGTTTTGCCGGCGAGAGCCAGCGAAAAGATGAGAATGAAGAGCCGTTCCTTCATGGGCCTTTCGATGATCGCTGCGCGGACCCAGGTCGATTCATCCTCCGACGATGAACAAAAATGCTCTTGTCAGCAAGGTTGCCCCCCGCCCTACAGCTTTTTGCAGCGGGCCTGATCCCGTCAATCGGCATTCGCCATTCGTCAGTCGTCAGTCGTCATTCCCAGCGCACTTCAGTCTCGCATTCGGCGACCGATCGATTTAACAATCGCGTCAAAGGGGCTTCGAACAATTCCATGAACACCATCTCTATCTCTCGACGTAATTTTGCGCGACTGCTGGGCGCCGGCGCGGCGGCTGCCGTGGCCAGACCCGTACTTTCTCTTGCGGGGCCGCCGCCGGACGCGTCACCGGGCGCGCCTTCGACCGGCGCGGTGGTACGCTTGAGTTCGAATGAAAATCCATATGGGCCTTCACCAAAGGCGCTGAAGGCAATGACCGACGCCTTCGGACTGGCGAACCGCTATCCCGACGACTCTGCCGATTTACTGATGGAGGCGCTGGCGAAAACCAACGGCGTCAACCGCGATCAAATCTTGCTGGGCGATGGCTCTGGCGAAATTCTAAAAATTTGCGCTGAGACATTCACCGGATCAGCCGCTAACGGAAAAAATGGATCGGCCGGGCGCGGCAAATTGATCGTAGCCGATCCGACATTCGAGGCCATCCTCGCGCACGCAAAAATCTACGGCGCTGAGACCGTGAAGGTTCCGCTCACCGCCAGCTTCAGCCACGATCTTCCCAAGATGGTGGCCGCGGCGAAGGAAGGGCTCATTTACATCTGCAACCCGAACAACCCCACCGCCAGCATCACGTCGAAGAGCGAACTAAGCGCCTTCATCGCCAAGGCACCGCGCCAGACAATGATCCTGGTCGACGAAGCGTACCACCATTACGCCGACAGCCCTGACTACGAGAGCGTGATCCCGCTGATCAAGGACAATCCGAACCTGATCGTCGCGCGCACCTTCTCGAAGAT
>JBEEHC010000160.1:0-18064 GCA_041167205.1 Verrucomicrobiota bacterium | reverse complement strand
AATCAAACTGTTCCGCACCAGGTTTTGCTTGCGCCCTTAACGGAGAAGAGCCCTCCGTCAGGATTTCTCGCTTGAGATCAGCAGAGCGGCTGGGATGATGACCATCAACTTCGTGACAGCGGAAATTTTCATTCCACACCCAACGTCGATCGCCTGCCGCCCCTGTTTCCGGTAAGAACCAATCACTCATGTCCACAGCCACCTTTAGAATCTGGCGCGGCGATGCGAACCGCGGTGAGTTTCGCGACTACAAGACGGAAGTCTCCGAAGGCATGGTCGTGCTCGATGCCGTGCACGACATCCAGGCCAAGCAGGCGAACGACCTGGCCTGCCGCTGGAATTGCAAGGCCGGTAAGTGCGGCTCGTGTTCGGCGGAGGTCAACGGCATGCCAAAACTCATGTGCATGGCGCGGCTGAACGACCTCCCGCTCGACAAGCCGGTCACAATCGAGCCGATCAAGGCCTTTCCGCTCCTGAAAGATCTGATCACCGATGTCTCCTGGAATTTTCAGGTGAAGAAGAAGATCAAGAAATTCAAGCCGCGGGCGCCGGATGCCGCCGATGGCACCTGGCGGATGGCGCAGGAAGACATCGATCGCGTGCAGGAATTCCGGAAATGCATCGAGTGCTTTCTTTGCCAGGATGTCTGCCACGTCCTGCGCGATCACCGGAAGCACGATGAATTCATCGGGCCGCGTTTTTTGATCTACGTGGCCGCGCTGGAGATGCACCCGCTCGACACGGAGAACCGCCTCCCGGAGTTGAAAGCGGCGCAGGGAATCGGCTACTGCAATATAACGAAATGTTGCACGAAGGTTTGCCCGGAGAACATTCAGATCACGGACAACGCGATCATCCCCTTGAAGGAGCGCGTGGTAGATCAGTTTTATGATCCGCTGGGCTGGATTTGGAGAAAATTGAAGGGAGGTCGTTAACGATTTCCATGTTTGAACTCAAACCACTTTCGGCGGAAGCGATTCCAGCAGCGCTCGAAAAGGCCGAGCGCTATCGCCTGCTCAATGAGCCAGCCGAGGCGGAGAGCATCTGTCTCGACGTATTGAAAGCCGATCCGGAAAATCAGAAAGCGTTGATTACGCTTCTGCTCGCGGTGAGCGATCGCTTCGGCAAAGGCTATGGCGTCAGCGACACGCAGGCGAAACAATTCCTGGCGCGCGTGAAGGGCGAATACGAGCGCGCTTATTATGCCGGCATATTGGCGGAGCGCCGCGCCAAGGCGAAGCTCGCGCAAAACACTCCCGGTTCGAGGTTTTATGCTTACGATGGCTTCCGTGACGCCATGAGCTGGTTCGAAAAAGCGGAGGCCGTCCGTCCGCCAGGAAATGACGAAGCGCTGCTGCGCTGGAACACTTGCGCGCGCATCATCACCCAAAACAAACTCGTCCCGCGCGAGGAAGAGCGCGTGGAACTGCCTCTGGAGTGAGCATGAAGGGCGCTCGCCGCGGCGAGCGCCTCTACATTTCGCCATTGAAGCCGGATCCGAATTCTCCGCGCGCCGATTCGCGCGACCCCGACGCGGTTCGCGCCATGTTCGGACGGATCGCGCGGCGATACGATCTGGCGAATCACCTGCTGAGTGGCGGCGCCGATTTTTTGTGGCGCAGGCGGGCGGCGAAAATCGTTGAAGCATGGCGACCGCAGCGTGTTCTCGATTTGGCCACCGGGAGCGGCGATCTCGCACTCGCCCTTCAACGCCGTCTGCCGGGAGCAACAATCACCGCGGCCGACTTCTCGCCGGAGATGTTAGGGGTGGCACAACGTAAAGGCGTGCGAGAGACAGTGCTGGCGAATGCGCTCGACCTCTCCTTTCCAGACGAGTCATTCGATTGTGTCACCGTCGCCTTCGGGTTGCGCAATATGGCAAATTGGAGCGTGGCTCTGGCTGAAATGAGTCGTGTTCTGCGATCGAGCGGACAGCTGCTGGTTCTCGATTTTTCGCTGCCGGCAGGGGCGCTACGCCTTGCCTATCGATTCTATCTGCACCGCTGCCTGCCGGGCCTGGCCTCGCTCGTGACGGGTCAGAAGGCAGCCTATGATTATCTGGGCGGCTCGATTGAAAAATTTCCGAGCGGAGGCGAGATGATTCGGCTGATCGAGGAAAGCGGATTTTCGCTGGCCTCCGCGCATCCGCTGACGGGCGGGATCGCGACTATCTACACTGCGCAGAAATTGTAGAGGCGCTTGTGCCAAGCGCCTCTACAACTAGGATTTTGGCGACGATGAAACTGCTGGTGTCGCCTTGGTCGCCGGCGCGGGCGTACCGCCCGCCGTTGGTGTGGGACTTGCCGCTGGTGCCGCGAGGGGCAAGCGCAACGCGCTAAAATCCGGATTGCTGATCACAAACGTACCTTCGCGTTCGTCCGTGCGCGCGAACCACATGCCGTCGCCGGCGGAGCCACCCACCACGAGTTTGTGCGTGTTCTTGTCGTCGGGCGAAGTCGTGAACGTGATTGCGCTCTGAGGTTTCTCGAAAGCGTGAGCGGGTATTGTCGCCCCTGCCCAACGCACTGCGCGCAAGACGGTGAGGGTGTTCAGCAGCGATTGCACATTAACTTGATTGATCGGTTCGGTTCCCTTCGCCCATGACCATTCCTTGTTGGCGTTTCGGACCAGAGCCGATTCACGGTCCGTCACGACGGTGAGCTTGTGTATTTCGTCGGGCTTAAACCGAAAGATCGCAAGTTCCTGCCACTGAAGTGGGTCGGTGAAAATGTTATCGAGCAAGGCGCGTCGCGCCGCGACGACAAAGGGCTCATCCCCCAAACGAGCATAGACATTGTCCCCATCGGTTTTTCCGAACGCAACCGTGGCAAAGGGATGCTCGCCCGCTGTCGTCTCCGCGGTGTTTTCCGAGGCGAAAGAGCTGAAGGTCAATTGGAGCTGCGGCTTATCGAGCCCGTAATTCGGCAGATCCGAGGCTACGTCCTCGACGAATTTCGTCACTTGTTCGTTCTTGAGCAGATCGAGCAGCCGATTGACTTCGCCCGAGTTGGCGGGCTGATCGTTCCGGCTCGCGATGGTCCAACTTTCGGCTTTGCGAGCCAGCACAGTCTTCCCTTTTCCAGCGGCGTCGATCGTGATCCGGTCGAGAATATTCGTGTCGACCCGGACGAGGTGCCGGTCGCGTAAATCGGAAGGTTTCGTCGCGAGGATCTCTTCGATTTTCTTCGGCAAAGTGTAAACGGCATTGCGCGCCGCGAACCGCACATAGACCTGGTCTTTCGCCTTCTCGGGGACACCGCCGATCTGGAGCATTTGCCCGGTCTTGTCCGCGGCGGCGAAAAGCGTGATGGAGCCGCGCGGCTCCGCCAGTCCGTACGGATGCAAATCGCCGCGGTCTTCGGCCACGAATTGCTCGATGCGGGCGGTGGTAATTTGCGCTAGCAGATCCCCAATCTTCTGATCGTCGCCCCGCGCGCGCAGTGGCTTCACGATTTCCCAGTGATCCGCCTTCTTTTCCAATTCCATTTCGCCCGCCGTTGTCTTTAAGAGCGCGCGCGTCACCTGTGCCGTCGTGAGATCAGTCAGCCTCTTATCACGAAATTCCTCGGGCTTTTTCGAGATGTCGTTCCGGACCGATTGCGCGGCGAGAAACACATCGTTCGCGCCTTCAAAACGCACGTACATCTTGCCCTCGAACGCGGCGTCGCTGCCGAAGACGATTTCGGGGGGGGTATCCTTGCCGTGCAATTTGAGGCGGAGTTTCGCCTTGCTCAGGCCGAACTCATCAAGGCGGCTTTGGTTTTTCGCGATTTCCTCCGCCGGAATGGTGTCGTACTTCTGCCAACCCTCGAGGTCGGCCAGGAAATTCTCGATCGCGCCACTGTCCGCCTGATCCTTAAACGGCGCTTCGATCCGCCATTTCCCGTCTTGCCGGTGCAGTTCGACCTTGTCGTCGCCATTTTGAATCACGATTCCGTCGAGCTTGTCCCGATCGAAATTCACCATGTTCTGGGCCTGCCGCCGGGCCTCCACGGTGTTGGGTCCCTTGCTCTCGTATTTGATGAAGACGCCGAGTGCTACCACGAAGGCCAGCAAGAGAAGCGTCGTCTTTGTTTTCATTACTCAGGAAACGGAAACCGCGCGTGTTAGGTCCGGCGCTGCCACCAAACGGCGAAGCCCAACACCGCCGGGATGAGCGGCATGACGAGAAGGATCAACCAGCGCAGGTTTCGCAGCGCCTTTTCGTCGAGGCTGAAAACAAGGGTTTGTGGGACTTTCGGTGCGATGCCGATGAGCTGCTCCCGGTTCAGGAGCCAGTTCACGGCGCCGGAAATGAAATCGAGCGCCTGCTGGTCCTGCCCGATGGCGGCGTCCTGAATGAACGTCGCGTTGCTCACCACCACCATGCGGGACGAATTCGCCTGGACGCGTTCGTCGGCGCTGCCGCCTTTTTCGATCGAAACCGCAATCGTATGGATCGCTCCTGCGTTCTGCACCGCGTCTTCCTGGAATTTTGCCTGGTCGCCCGAATTATAGCCGGTTTCAGCCCAGTAGCCTTTCTCCGCTTGCACGAGCGGCTGCAGGCGGACGTTCGCCGCGCGCACGCGCTCCGGCTCGAGTGTGAGCGAACAGGCGCCGCCGGGGAAAATCCCGCGCGCTTCCGCGAGGCGTTTTGTGATCGGACTGTCTCCGAGGAATCGCGCCTGGACATCGCGGAGCAACGCGACTTCCTGGATGCCCGTTTTCACCATGGCCATGAGCCGGTCGTCGTTCACCTTTACCCCGAGCTCGTTCAGAAAAGCGTTGAGCTTGGGTGTTTTCGCGCCGGGATCGAGCAAAAGGAGGATGCGCCCCTGCTTCTCCCAAAAATCGCGCAGCAATTTCATTTCGCGCTCGGAGAAGTCGTACTGCGGACCGGCGACCACGATGGTTTTGAGCTCGGCCGGAATCGCGCCGACTTCGAAGAGATTCAGTTCCTGGAACTTGATGTTTTCGTTCTCGATAAATGTCTTCAAGACCGTGATCGGACTGGTCGCTGCTTCGGCGGGCGCGGCGGTGAGCGGCGCGGGCGGTGCTTCTGCGATGGGCGGCTCCTTGTGCCCAAGCACGTAACCGATCGTGTTCTTCCTGCCCTCGACCAATTCCATCAAGGCGCTCGTGACCGCTTGCTCGCCCTTGAACGCGGTGACCTTCGGCGGCTCGCCGAACATCGGATTCCCCTGGTCGACGTCGGCCATCTCGGAAGCCTTCACCGTTTTATTCCGGCCGTCGCAGTCAAGAATCAAAAGATCCTCACCGGTGACGACCTTGTATTTATCGAGGAGCTCCTTCGCCCGCGAGAGATTCCGTTCCGGGTCGATGTTCTCGACGTCGAGTTTCCCTTTGGCGGCGTATTGATATTCCGTCAGCATTCCCTGCACATCGCCGGCAATCGCATTGTTAGGCAGGAAGAAAACCGTGATTCGCGCTTTGCCGGGCATGCTCTGGAGGAAGCGCTTCGTTTTGTCGGAGAGCGCGAACTTCTTGTCGCGCGAAAGATCCCAGCGCCGGTAATGCTCAAACCCGAGGTAATTCACCATGATCGCGATCACGAGCAGGATCAGGATCTGAACAAGTACGTTCAGACCGATCCGAACACGGTGGATCTTGCGCGGCTTGGCCGGCATTGATTCGTCGTCGGCCATTTTCACAATCTCCATTTACGTGATTGGAATGCCTGGTAAGTCAGCGTCAGCATCACCACCGTCATGCTGAGATAGAGAACCATCGGGCGCGTATCGATCTCGCCGCGGGAGAGCGTTCCCATTTGTTCCAGCGCGGAGAAGTAGCCGAGCAATTGCCGGGTCGAAGAACTGACTTCCTGAAGGACGAACGAGATGAGTCCGGAGAAAAAATGAAGCGTGATGACGCAGAAGCAAATAATCGCGGCGACGATCTGGTTCTTGGTCACCACTGAGGCGAGGCAGCCGACGGAGAGATAGAACATGCCAAGCAAAAGCAGCATCAAATACGCACCGAGATAGGCGCCGGCCGAGTTTGCGGCGGGCTGATGGGTGACCGCTTGAAAGACCCAGAAATAAATCAGCGTCGGCAGCCAGAGGATTATGTAAAAGACGAGGGCGCCGAAGAATTTCGCGAGCACAACCTGCCAATCACGGACCGGCGCGGTCATGAGCGGCTCGATCGTGCCGAGCTTAAACTCCTCCGCGAACAATCGCATGGTGATCAGGGGAAAAATCAGGACGAAAGCGAACCAGAAGAAAACCGAATTGAAGAACGCTTCCTGAACGGAATAGGCCACCGGCCGTTGATTCATGAACGATAGCTGGAAGTAGAAATCCGCTCCGCTCACGAAGAGGAAAAAGACGAGAACGATGTAAGCGATCGGCGAGTAGAAGTAGCTGCGAACTTCGCGCGACAGAAGTGTGTAAAACTTACGCATGATGGACTACGGGAGTGGAGCTGTAGCCGCTGCCCCGTGGGCAATGCATCGGGGCAACATCAGAGACGCGCGTCTAGACGCTTCGCGCAGCGAAGCGGCTACAGGCAGAGTGAACAAAAGATCGCGCATAACAGCCTTCACGGTTCACGCTTCATCCGGGTGCGTGATCTCGACGAATACATCTTCCAGCGTCGCCTTGCGCTGCGATAGCTCACGCAACGTCCAGTGCCGCTGGCTCGCCAAACGAAAGACTTCTTCGCGCACATCCGTGTCGGCTTCCACGCGCAGCGCAAAAATTTCCCAATCACCATCCGCCGACGCGGTCACATCCCGGACGCCGTGGATTTTCTTCAATTCCTCCGCGCCGTCGTCCGAACCGACCTTCGCTTCGACGATGAGGCCGCCCGCCGTCCGGATCCGGCCGAGCAAATTCTCCGGCGTGTCGCACGCTTCGATTCGGCCCTTGTTAATAATGATCACGCGACTGCAGGTCATTTCGACCTCGGGCAGGATGTGCGTCGAAAGAAGGATCGTGTGTTGTTTGCCGAGGTTCTTGATCAAGTCGCGCACCTGGCGAATCTGATTGGGATCGAGGCCGCTGGTTGGTTCGTCGAGAATCAGCAAATCCGGTTCGTGCACGAGCGCGTCCGCCAGGCCCACGCGTTGCCGGTAGCCTTTGGAAAGCGCGCCGATCAGTTTCTTCTCCACCTCTTTCAGCCCGCAAAGCTCCTTCACGTCGCCGACCCGCTCCGCGACCCGGCGATGCGGAACTCCTTTCAGCGCGGCCCGGTAATCGAGATACTCGGTCACCCGCATATCGTTATAGAGCGGGACGTTTTCCGGCATGTAACCGAGATGCGCCCGGGCTTGCAGCGATTGCTCGAAAATGTCAAAGCCGGCGACGGAGGCCCGTCCGGAAGTTGGCGGCATGAAGCTCGAGAGGATCCGCATCGTCGTGCTCTTGCCGGCGCCATTGGGCCCGAGGAAACCCATGATCTCGCCCTTGCCGACCTCGAAATTCAGATCCTGAATCGCGGTCTGGCCGGCGTAGCGTTTGGTTAGGTTTTCGACTTTGATCATGAAGCGGTAGTGCTGTCAGACAACTGAAACGGCATTGCGTTGCGAGAATTCCTCTAATATCACCGCGCGGTCAAAGGGACAGTCTCGAGTTGTTCGCCCCGCCCGTTTGCTCGCGCGATCCCGACCGTGAACTCCACGCTGGTGCCGGACTCCACGCGGGCGAGCAGATTTTCCAGCTGTTTGATGGACGAAACATTGTAGCGGCCGACGCGATAAATTACGAGGCCGCGCTGGATTCCGGCGCGATCCGCGGGGCTTTCGGGTTCGACCGCGCTCACCAGGACGCCTCGACCCTGCACGTAGCCAAGCGCGTCGGTCAGGTCTGCCGTTAAGTTTTGCAGTTGCAGGCCAAAAAGCCGTTGGGCCTGTGGGCCGGTTGCTTCGGTTTCGGCCGGCTTGTCCTTCGGTGCGGGCTTGTTCTGGGCCACCACTTTGAATTGGGCGACACTCGCGCGGACCGTTTCGGCGGGAATGGCAAAGCCCAATCCCTGGGTGGGGACGCCTTGTGAAGTGAAAGCCATCTTGGCCGAGCTGACCCCAACAAGGCGTCCGGAGAGATCGATGAGCGGGCCGCCGCTATTCCCCGGATTGATCGCGGCGTCGGTTTGCAATAAATCCTTGTAATCGGTTTCGTCGATGGTGATGTCACGTTTTGTGCCGCTCAGGATGCCCCGGCTAATCGAGCTGCCGTATCCGGCGGCGTTCCCGACCACGAGCACCGTCTGGCCCAGGAGGTTCGGCGAAATGTTGTCCAGGTTGATAAACGGGAAATCCGCTTTTGCGTCGATCTTGATGAAGGCGAGGTCCTGCTTCTTATCGCCGGTGATGTAGTGGGCGTTGTAGACCTTTCCGTCATTCATCGTCACTTCGATCTTTAAGTCGGCGGCGCGCTGCACGACGTGATCGTTCGTTACGATGTAGCCCGCGGGATCGACGATAAATCCCGAGCCAAGGCTCTGGAGCGTTTGGCGAATCTCGCGGGAACGACTCCGATAATTGCCGAAGTACTGCGCCGCGAAATCCTCAAACGGATCGCGAACCCGGCGTCGCACGATGCGCTCCGTATTGATATTGACGACCGCCGGCAGAACCTTGGCCACAGCCAGCACCGCCGGCTCCGAGGCGGGATCGGTCTGGGCGAAGAGCGGTGAAACGGAGGCGGTGAGCAACGAAATGCTCAAGGCACTGCTCATCCATGAAGGCGATGTTTTTTTTCTCAGAGCCATTTTGCGCTGCAAGTAACGGAACACTCGGCGCACTGTCAACTTGCCGCGCCTCCGGAATCTTTGCAGATTGAAACCGTAATGCGCCCGTCTTTCGCCACTCGACTAAACCTCGACCTGCTCGAGGAAAACTACGAGCGCTGGCAGAACGATCCAGAATCGGTCGATTCAAGTTGGTCTGCGTTTTTCGAAGGCTTTGAGCTGGGCGATCTCCATCTGCTCAATGGCGCGGCAGCCGTGCAGCCGAGCGCGGAGGTGGGCGAGAGCCCCCTTCAGACCCGGGTCGATGGACTGGTCTATTCCTACCGGACGCTCGGGCACACCATTGCGCGTCTCGATCCTCTCGCGAAAAAGCGGCCGGAAAATCCGCTCCTGAGTCTGCGCGAGCTGGGCTTCAGCGAGAAGGACCTGGATATGCAGGTCTCATCCAAGTTCTTCATGGACAATCGCAAGATGACGCTGCGCGAAATGATCGCGGCGCTCGAAGCCATTTATGCGGACACGATTGGCGCCGAGTTTCAGCACATTCAGAATCCGCGCATTCGCAATTGGGTCCTGCATCGGCTCGAATCGCGTCCGGCCAAGCGCGATACCTCGCGGGAAGTGCAGATCGCGATCCTCCGCACGCTTCTGGAAGCCGAAACGTTCGAAACTTTTCTGCACACGCGCTACGTCGGGCAGAAACGTTTTTCGCTCCAAGGCGCTGAGTCGCTCATGGTGATTCTCGACACGATCCTGCAGCGCTGCCCGGGAGATGGGATCGAGGAGATTTGCATGGGAATGGCGCACCGCGGCCGGCTCAATGTCCTGGCAAATTTCCTCAAGAAATCGCTCCAGGTGATCTTCACGGAATTTTCGACCAACTACATTCCGGATCTCGTCGCCGGTGATGGCGATGTGAAATATCACCTCGGATATCGGACGGTCCGAAAACTCGAAGACGGCGCCGAGGTGGAGATTCGGCTCGCCGCCAATCCCAGCCATCTCGAAGCTGTCAATCCTGTCGTGGAAGGAACTGCGCGCGCCCGGCAGCGCATTCGCGGCGACACGGAACTGCGCCGGAAAGTTTTGCCCCTGCTCATTCACGGTGACGCCGCTTTTGCGGGCCAGGGTATCGTGGCGGAGACGCTCAATATGTCGCAACTTTCGGGTTACGGCACCGGCGGAACCGTGCACGTAGTGGTGAATAATCAGATCGGTTTCACGACCCTGCCGGAAGATGCCCGCTCGTCGATGTACGCGACGGACATCGCGAAGATGATCGAGGTGCCGATTCTCCACGTGAATGGCGACGACCCGCTCGCGGTCTTGTTTGTGACCCGGATGTCGCTCGATTTTCGACAGGAATTCGGACGCGACGCAGTGATTGATATGTATTGCTACCGGCGCTTCGGCCACAACGAAGGGGACGAGCCGTCGTTCACCCAGCCCGATCTCTACGCGAAAATCCACGAGCGCCCTTCGGTCGCTCAACTTTACAAGAAAGAGCTCATAGAAGCTGGGACACTGAGCGACGACGAAGCCGCCAGTCTGGAAGCAGAGTTCGAGATGCGCCTCGAGTTGGTCTTACAGGAAGTGAAATCGATTGAGGAGGAGACAGCCGGCGGGCAGGCGCGCTTCAAAGAGTCCACCGCGGTTTTTCAGCCGCAATACACCGCCGAGTGCAAACCGACCGCCATCACTCCCGAGACGCTGCGCCAGATTGTCGACGGCCTAACGAGCGTGCCGGAAGACTTTAATGTCATCCCGAAAGTTCGCCGCACGGTGCTGGAGCGGCGCCGCGAAGTCTTCGAAGCCGGCGGGCCCTACGAATGGCATTACGCTGAGGCGCTCGCGTTTGGATCCTTGCTCCTCGAAGGAATTCCCGTGCGCCTTTCCGGGCAGGACAGCCGGCGCGGGACTTTCAGCACGCGGCACTCGGTTATCTACGACGCGAAGACGGGCCAGCCCTACATCCCGTTGCTCCATCTCGCGGAGAAACAGGCGCGCATCTGCATTTACAACAGCCTCCTCTCGGAGGCCGCTGTCCTTGGGTTCGATTATGGTTACTCGCTTGATTACCCAAACATGCTCTGCCTGTGGGAAGCGCAGTTCGGCGATTTTGCGAACGGCGCGCAGGTCATCATCGATCAATTCATCGTGCCGGCGGAATCGAAGTGGCAGCGGCCGAGCGGCATCGTGCTCCTCCTGCCTCACGGCTACGAAGGGCAGGGGCCGGAGCATTCCAGCGCGCGGCTCGAGCGCTTTTTGCAATCATGTGCCGAGGACAACATCCAGGTCTGTAACGTCACGACTTCCGCGCAGTACTTTCACGTTCTGCGCCGGCAAATGAAGCGCGATTTCGTGAAACCGCTCATTATCATGACGCCGAAAAGTCTCCTGCGTTCCGAACAGGCGTCGTCACGCACCGAAGATTTTACGAGTGGCGGGTTTGCAGAAATTCTGGGGTCGCCCGAAGTGGGACCGGCCGAAAAAATGAAACGAGTCATTCTTTGCTCGGGCAAAGTTTATTACGACCTCTTGAGTCACCGGGAGACCGAGAAGATCACGAACGCCGCGATCGTTCGCGTCGAACAACTCTATCCGCTCGCTGAAAGCAAATTGCGGACTGCAGTCACAGCGTTTCCCAAAAACGCGAAGTTGATTTGGTGTCAGGAAGAATCGCAGAACATGGGCGCGTGGACCTACATGGAGCCGCGGTTGTGGGCCCTTTTCCGCCGCGAAATCACCTATGCCGGCCGGAACGCCAGCGCCAGTCCCGCGGTCGGTTCGCTCGTGATCCACAAGCGCGAGCAGGCGCAATTAATTGCCGATGCCTTCAGTCTCTAGGATCGTTTACATTGCTGTTCGACCACCGGCTTCGATTGCGCATAATGTAACGCCCTCATGAGCACCGAAGTGAAAGTTCCGGCGGTTGGCGAATCGATTACGAGCGGAGTCGTTTCCGTTTGGCACAAAAAATCCGGCGACCAGGTCAAGGCCGGCGACGCGCTCTTCACTTTGGAAACCGACAAAGTCTCAACGGAAATCACGGCCGAAAAAGACGGCGTTCTGCAAACGAGAGTCCCGGAGGGCGCAGAGGTGAAGATCGGCGAAGTCGTGGCGGTGATCGAAGAGGGCTCCGGAAGCGTGGCGAAACCGGCGGCGGAGCCGAGTTTGTCGAAAGGCGACACCAAGCCGGTCCCGACCTCCGCAAAAAAGTCGCCCGACACCATGTCCCCGGCGGTGCGACGGGTCGTGGCGGAGGAAAAGCTTGATCCCGAGAAGATCAGCGGGAGCGGCAAAGGTGGCCGCCTGACCAAAGGCGATGCGCTCGCCGCCGCGGAGAATCGCGAGGCCGTTCCAAAACCGCCGCCACCGCCCGCTGCCGGCGATCGTGCCGAAGAAAAGTCCGCCGCTCAATCGGAGAGCGAGCGGTTCACCCGTAAGAAAATGTCGCCGCTCCGCCGCAAGATCGCAGCGCAGCTCGTCATGGCGCAGCACACGGCCGCGATCCTCACCACCTTCAACGAGTGCGACATGTCGGAGGTGCAAAACCTGCGCACGAAATCGCAGGATGCCTTCACGAAAAAGAACGGGCTGAAGCTCGGCTTCATGTCGTTCTTCATCAAAGCGACGGTCGAAGGATTGAAAGCGGTGCCTTCGATCAACAGCCGGATCGAAGGCGACGACATGATTCTGAATCACTACTACGATATCGGGGTCGCCGTTGGGACGGAGCGGGGACTGGTCGTGCCGGTAGTGCGCGATGCGGACAACAAAAGCTTCGCCGAAATTGAGCGCGATATCGCGGATTACGCGGCACGGGCGCGCGATGGGAAGATCAAGATCGAAGATTTACAGGGGGGCACGTTCACGATTTCGAACGGCGGCGTTTATGGCTCGTTGTTCGGAACGCCGATCCTGAATCCGCCCCAAAGCGGAATTCTCGGCATGCACACGATTCAAAAGCGGCCGGTCGCGATCAAAGACGAGATCGTCGTCCGCCCGATGATGTATCTCGCGCTCAGCTACGATCATCGCGCCGTGGATGGGAAGGAAGCCGTCACGTTCCTCGTCACCGTCAAGCAGTGCATCGAAGATCCAAAGAAACTCCCGCTCGATTTCTGACAGGTAGGGACGGATCTCCGAGCCGTCCGCGGAATTCTGCGTATGCTTAGAAGGCAAGAGAGTCGGACACCTCGGAAATGCGTCCCTACCTAGATTATGGATAAATTTGATGTCGTCATCATCGGCTCGGGGCCCGGCGGTTACGTCGCGGCGATCCGCGCGGCGCAGCTTGGTTTGAAAACGGCCATCGTCGAGAAAGACAAGGAACTCGGCGGCACTTGTCTGAACATCGGGTGCATCCCGAGTAAGGCGCTCCTTACTTCGAGCGACCATTACGTTTTCGCGAAAAAGGAAGCCGCGAAACACGGCATCGTTCTGGAAAACGTCGGCCTTGATCTGGCGAAGATGCTCGCCCGCAAAGACAAGGTCGTGAAGACCATGAACAGCGGCGTGAGGATGCTGATGAAGGGAAACAAGATCACGACGTTTCAAGGCCTGGGAACAATCACGGCCCCCGGCCGCGTCGCGATCAAGCCGGATGAAGGCGACAGTCAGGAGATCGAAGCGACCAACATCGTCATCGCGACCGGCAGCGTGCCGGTGGAGTTGGCCAACATGAAATTCGACGGCGATGTGATCGTGAGCAGCACGGAGGCGCTCACCTTTGAGAAGGCGCCGGAGAAACTTCTCGTCATCGGCGGCGGCGCGATTGGTCTGGAACTCGGCTCCGTCTGGAGCCGGCTCGGTTCGGAAGTGATCGTGCTGGAATTTCTCCCACGCATCGCGCTCGGCTTTGATCTCGAGCTCGCGAATCTGCTTCAAAAATCGCTGACAGCTCAAGGCATGGCGTTCCATCTCGAGACCAAGGTCGGTTCGGTGAAAGTGGAGAAAGGTCGCGCAATCGCCACGGCAACGAAGGGCGGCGAGGAACTAAAATTCGAGGCTGATAAGGTGCTCGTCTCGGTAGGGCGGCGCGCCTTCGCCAAGGGAGTTTTCGGAGAGAAACTCGGTGTCGCGCTGGACGATCGAGGACGCGTGAAAGTGGACGAGCATTTCCGCACAAACGTTGAAGGCATCTACGCGATCGGAGATGTAATCGCCGGTCCGATGCTGGCGCACAAGGCGGAGGAAGAAGGCATCGCCTGCGTCGAGGTGATCGCTGGGAAAGCCGGTCACGTGAACTACGAGGTCATCCCCGGCATCATCTACACGAATCCGGAACTCGCAGGCGCCGGTATCACCGAGGATTTCGCGAAGGAAAAAGGAATGAAAGTGCGCATCGGCAAGTTTCCTTTCCGGGCGAATGGACGGGCCGTCGCAAACGAAGACGTCGAAGGCGTGGTGAAATTCGTGGCCGACGCGGAGACCGACCGAATTCTCGGCGCGCACATTCTCGCGCACGCCGCGTCGGAGTTAATCGCGGAAACGGTGGCAGTGATGGAATTCGGCGGCAGTTCCGAGGACCTCGGCCGCACTGTCCACGCTCATCCAACTCTGAGCGAAGCGGTGAAAGAAGCCGCGCTTGCCGTGGAGAAGCGCGCCCTGCACATCGGCAACAGGTAGGGACACCGCGGTGCAGCGACCGCGCGGGATGTGGGATTGCCCGACGCGAGGGGCTTCCCCTCGGGGCTCGACAGAGTCTCGCCCGACCGGGGAGATGTGAAAAAGAACTAATTCAGTTCGTACGCTTCGATCAACGCCAAGCCGGTCGTGTTGTTCGAACCACGGACAATGGCGGTGTAATTCCCGGGCAGGAGGTCGCGCACAATCGCTGACTCCAGATTGTTCGAGGGCGGTATGCCCGTCGCGATGATTTCGGCTTCCTGATCGGTGCGCCAGTTGTCATTGGCGAGGATCAGAGCGCCGTTACCGTCACGGAGTTCGAGCGTTGGATCTGGCAACGCATTGGGTATGCCGAAGTTCGCCAAGCTGGGGCCGATCGCACGAAGCAGCACCCGAGCGGGTATGTTTCCCATGATAATCGTGCCGCCGATGATCACGTTATCGCCGGTCTCGACAAAACCGCGCGTCGAGACGTTGGCCAGCTTAGAATCAACCGTTTTATCCAAGTCATAGACTTCAAACAAGCCAATGCCGGTAGCGTTGTTTTTGCCTCGGACCACGACCGTGTACGCCCCGGGATTGATTATTCCCCAGAGCGCGGACTCGAGATCGTTGGTAGGTGCCAGCCCGCTATCCATGATTTGCTGTCTGGTCAGGGAGTCGTTCCAGTTGTCATTGGTCGCGAGGAGTTGGCCGGACGCACCGTAAACTTCGATGACCGGATCGGGCAGCGCTCCAGGTATTGTCAGCGAAGGTCCAATTCCGCGAACAATCACGGTCTTCGGTTGTGTGCCGGTAATGATGAATCCGCCGATCATGGCGTTGTCACCTGTCTGGACCCGCAGGCGTGTCGAGATGTTCCCCAAAGTGCTTCGCCCCAAAATAAAAACATTCCGGACTGATTCCGTGATGCTCCGCGAGTTGGTTCCGAAACCGGTTCCATAATGACCGCGAGCGCGGATGTAGATGTTCTGTTCGGTCGGCAAGTTCAAACCTGCCAGGATCCAGCCGCTGCCACTCGGCGTGCCATCCCCCAAGGGAGTGAAAGTCACATTGTCTTCTGAATACTCGAAGGTAACCTGTGCGAATTGCGGGCTTGAGCCGCTTCGTCTCCAGCTAATCATGTTTCCTGTCGCAGTCAGATTTTGCAGCGCGGCGGTGTCGTTACTTAAACGAGCAAAGAAATTGCGGGACTGTCCGCCGATGCTGTTCGCTCCGCTAAAAGTGCCTCCAGCCAGGATCTTTCCGTCCGCCTGGATCGCGAGTGACGAGACCGGGAAGTTCGCGTTCGGATCGAACGAATCAGCCAATCCGCTGATGCCATCGAGCCGGGCAATGTGATTGCGCGTCTGTCCGCCGATGCGGTTGAAAACGCCTCCAACCAAAATCTCGCCGTTCGCCTGCAGCGCGATTGAATAGACATCGCTGTTCGCGTTCGGATCGAACGAATCAGCCAGGCCGGTCGTGGCCTCGAGCCGGGCAATGTTGTTGCGCGGCTGTCCGCCAATAATCGTGAACGGTCCACCCGCTAGAATCTTGCCGTCCGCCTGCACCGCGATTGAATACACAAGTACCCCGTTTGCGTTCGGGTTGAACGAATCGGCCAATCCAGTCGTGGGATCGAGCCGAGCGATGCGGCCGCGGGTTTGTCCGCCAATGCTCGCGAATTGGCCGCCCGCCAGAATCTTCCCGTCCGGCTGCACCACGATTGATTGAACAGGATTGTTCGGGTTCGGATCGAACGCATCAGCCAATCCGGTGGTATCGAGCCGGGCGATGAAACGGCGGTTCTGCCCGCCGAGACCTTGGAAAGCGCCGCCCGCTAGAATCTTGCCGTCCGCCTGGATCGCGATTGACATGACAACCGCGTTCGCGTCCGGGTCGAACGAATCTGCCAATCCCGTCGTGGCATCGAGGCGGGCGATGCGGTTGCGCGGCTGCCCGCCAATGCTGTTCGGACCCAGGGCCACGGAGAAATTGCCGCCTACTAGAATCTTGCCGTCCGCTTGGATCGCGATTGCGTGGACATCCGCGTTTGCATTTGGATCGAAGCCCGCGTCGAGTGTTCCGTCCGTGTTCAATCTCGCAATGTTGTTACGCGCCACTCCCAAAACGGTGGTAAAGCGGCCGCCGAGAAGAATCTTGCCGTCCGCCTGAATAGCGGTGGCGAGAACGAAGCCAGAACCACCAGGAGGCCCCGGAGGCCCGACGATATTCGAATCGAGCGTCTGATCGAGTCTGCCGTCGCTTTCCAGGCGGGCGATATTGTTGCGTGTTACCGTCGATCCCCCGTTCGGCGCAAGGGTATCGAAAGTGCCGCCCGCTAGAATCTTGCCGTCCGCCTGCACTGCGATTGAAAAGACAGTAGTACCGGGCGGGTTCGAACTGTCCGCGTTCGGGTTGAACGAATCAGCCAGGCCGGTCGTGGCATCGAGCCGGGCGATGTGGTTGCGCGTCTGTCCGCCGACGCTGGTGAAATAGCCGCCCGCTAGGATCTTGCCGTCGGGCTGCACCGCGATCGAATAGACCCAAGCGTCCGCGTTCGGGTTGAACGAATCAGCCAAGCCGGTAATGGGATCGAGGCGGGCAATACGGTTGCGCGCTTGTCCGCCAATGCTGTTCTCTCCAGAAAAAGGGCCGCTGACCAAAATCTTGCCGTCCGCCTGCACCGCGATTGACTGGACCCAGTTGGTCGGGTGCGGGTTGAATGAATCAGCCAGGCCGGTCGTGGCGTCCAGCCGGGCGAGGTAATTCCGCGTCTGTCCGCCGATCGTGAGGAAAGGGCCGCCCACTAAAATTCTGCCATCCGCCTGCACGGCGATTGAATAGATACCAACACCGAAAGCGTTCGGGTTGAACGAATCAGCCAGGCCGGTGGTGGGATCGAGCCGGGCGATATGGCTGCGCGTCTGTCCGCCGATGACGCCGAAATAGCCGCCCGCTAAAATCTTACCGTCCGGCTGCACCGCGATTGACCAGACAACATCATTCGCGTTCGGGTTAAACGAATCAGCCAATCCAGTCGTGGCATCGAGGCGGGCGATGAAATTGCGCGTCTGTCCCCCGATGGTGGGCTGGCCGTATTGTGAACTAAATTTGCCGCCCACCAAAATCTTGCCGTCGGCCTGCACCACGATTGACCAGACAATATTGTTCGCGTTCGGGTTGAAGGCGGTGTCGAGCGTGCCGTCGGCGTTCAGCCGGGCGATGCGGTTGCGCGCGACCGCCGGTCCGCCGTTGGGCGCGAGCCTTGTAAAATCGCCGCCGAGAAGAATCTTTCCGTCCGGTTGAACGACGACGACCCAAACAGGTTCGTTCGCGTTCGGATCGAAATCGTCCAGCACGAACTGCGCTCGGCCCTGTGCTGGCAGTAACAGTGACAGCCACAATATCGCGGCAAGCTTCACCAATCTGTGAAAGCCGATTGTCCGTCTCGGATCGGGCGGATTTGTGACGCCATTCCTGCTCGATATTTTTGTAATCATAGGTGGTTCGGTGTTAGTGCGGTGGTGATTGCCAGCCAGCGAGCATTGAAGCGCTCGTGGCTCGACAGAGTCTCGTCCTACCAAGATAGGAAAGCTGCTAATTCAGTTCGTAGGCCTCGATTAATCCAACGCCGGTGGTGTTGTTAATCCCGCGGACGATCGAGGTGTAGTTGCCCGGTGGCAGGTCGCGCACGATCGCCGACTCCAGATTATCCGACGGCGGCAGGCCAGTCGCAACGATTTGGGCTTCCTGATCTGTG
>JBEEHC010000159.1:0-10871 GCA_041167205.1 Verrucomicrobiota bacterium | reverse complement strand
CACCACCCCAGGCGTGGTCCGCTGCGAGATAACTGTCCTCACGCCACTCGTTAAAAGTAGGCGCGTAGGTGCCCCAAAGGCTGACGTTGAATTCATTATCGGCGTACCACTGAGGGCACGGCGGCGGTACCACCGACTTCGATTCTTTCGAGTACTCGGTCCCGGCGAAAGCGGCCGAGCCCAAGGCAAGCAGGGCGCATACGCTAAGCGTTAGTTTTTTCATCTATTTTCTCCTGTTTTGGTTAAGTCTTCAGCACGGTCAAACGTGCGCCTTCCCCACAACGTTCCTGGGCGCTCCGTCGGATTGTCTGTCATTGGTACATGGGGAATCAAGGTTGCAAGAAACCTACTGTATCTTTTGCGAAAATAGTCAAGCCTTTAGTTCCGCCCCCGTATTGGCGTCTGTGATGGTGAATTTCTCGTGGTGATAGGCCGGATCGCCCCGGAACATCAGCCGGCCCGCGTAACGCCGCTCCAGCTCGACGAGGAACTCTTCGTCCTCCTCCTTCAATCGCTTCAGCACGTCCGGATTCAAAATCACCCGGATATCGTGCACGCTTTCCTGATATTTGCGCATGACGGTGTTCAACGTGCGATGCAACTCCACGCTCGTTGTCATCGAGGTCTTCACCACGCCGCGGCCCTGGCAGTAAGGACAATTTTCGTAGATCGAATCGCTGAGACTTTCCTGTGCGCGCTGCCGTGTCATCTCCATCAGGCCGAGGGCCGAGAGCGGAAGGACGTGCGTTTTCGCTTTGTCGCGTCTCAATCGTTCCTTCATCAGGGAATAAACCGCCTGTTGATCTTTCCGGCTCTTCATGTCGATGAAATCGCCGATGATCAGGCCGCCCACGTTGCGCAGGCGTAACTGGCGCGCGATTTCGTCGGCGGCCTCCAGGTTGGTTTGCAGGATCGTCTTTTCGACGTCGCGGCCACCCTTGTTTCGTCCGGTGTTTACGTCGATGGCGACGAGCGCTTCGGTTTCATCGATCACGATGTAACCGCCGCACTTGAGCCAGACCTGGCGATGGAAGGCGTCGTCGATTTGTTTCTGGACCCCGAAAGTCTCGAAGATGGGAGCGCCGCCATCGTAAAGCTTGATGCGGCTCCGAGCGCGCCGGGAAATCTGTCCCACCATCTCATTCATTCGATCGATCGCCGTCTGATCGTCGCAGACGACTTCGTCAATTTCGTCCGTCAAGAAATCGCGGACAGTGCGGTCCACCAAATCGGGCTCTTCAAAGACCCGGCACGGCGCGGGTTCGTTCTGGATCGCATGTTCGACCTTCGCCCACTGCTCGACCAGGAAACTCAAATCACGCACAAAATACCGGGCGCGCTGGCCTTCGCCCACGGTGCGAATAATCACGCCAACGCCCTCCGGGATTTCCAGGTCGCGCAGGATTTTCCGGAGTCGTTCCCGTTCCTTCGGATCCTCGATCTTTCGCGAGATGCCGCTGCGATCGCTGTAGGGCATGAAAACCAGATAGCGTCCGGCGAAGCTGAGGTTGGTCGTCACGCGCGGGCCCTTTGTCCCGATGGGGCCTTTTGTGACTTGGACGATCACATCCGAGCCGACGGGATAAATGCTCGGAATGTCCTTGGCCGTGATCCGTTTTTTCGGCCGCCGATCCTTTGGCCGGTCGATCTCCTCGATCCCGCTGTCGAGCGCGGCGGGAATTGCATCCCAAAAGTGGAGGAACGCATTTTTTTCGAAGCCGATGTCCACGAACATCGCCTTCAACCCCATCTCTATGTTCTTAACTTTGCCTTTGTAGACGCTGCCAACAATGTTACGGGAGCTGTTCCGCTCGACGGTATATTCTTCGAGGCGGCCGTTTTCGAGGAGGGCCACCCGGCGCTCCAGTTTCTCGACACTGATTATCAGTTTGTTGCCGGTCTTGGGCGAGCCAAGGCCTAAAATACGTTTCACCTTTTCGATCATAAGCGGGGAGAGGATTTGAGATCATGAGCCGAAGCATGCCGTTTTGGTTTGCGCTAGGTTCCGATCAAGAGGTTTATCTGCGGCCCGGCGGACGGCGCACGGGCGGTGGAGTGGGTGGTGCGGGTTTGGGGCGCGCACCGAAAAGTCTTTCCCAAAAATTGGGTTTCCGCGGCGGCGGAGCGGGCGCGGGTGTGGGACGGACTCGTTTTTGGCCGGCCACGCGTCCGTTGGCATCGGCTTCCGGTTCCACGTCCGGGTCGGCGCCCGCAATCGCCATGTCGGAATTGGTCGAGCCATCCAGGTTTTCTTCGTCGCTCGCCGTCAGCTTGGGATTGGAATCCTTGAAGTCGACGGCTGCAATCATCTGAAAAGGATTTGTTTTGTGCGCTGGAGCGAGCCAGGCCAGTTGCGGGTCGAAGGTCCCCTCCTCCATGGCAAGCGCACGAGAGAGAATGCGCGTGGCAATGGGAGCGGCCACCGAGCCGCCATGTTCTCCGCCCTGCACCATCACCGCGATCGCGTACTTCGGCTGGTCATAGGGCGCGAAGCAGGCGAACCACGCGATCGTATCCTTCTTGCCTTCGGTCATCGCCTGCGCTGTGCCCGTCTTGCCCGCGACTTGCACCCCGCTCAGCCGCGCTTTGCCGCCCGTGCCGCCGTCTTCATTCACGACTTTCCAAAGGCCGCGCCGGGCCAATTCAATCTGTTTCGCGTCGAAATCGAAACGGAGATCGCGCCGGACTTTCGGCGCGCCGGAAACAACCGGGGCGCCTTTCTCATTCAAGATCGGTTTGCCATCAGCATCAGTCACGCTCTGGACGAGCTTCGGGTAATAGGAGACACCGCCGTTCGCCACCGTGGCATACACCATCGCGAGCTGGAGTGGTGTGACCAAATCGTACCCCTGGCCGATGGAAACGTTAGCCGTGTAGGCGGACGACCAGCGCTCGCGCGGATAATGGATCCGCATCCAATCCGGACCGGGCAGCACGCCCGGCGATTCATTAGTGATCTCCACGCCGGATGTTTGGCCCAGGCCGAGCGACTCGCCCGTCTCATCAATCGCCTCGATCCCGGCAGCGTTGCCGAATTGATAAAAGAACGAGTTACAAGACACCTTGATCGCGTCCGAAACGCCGAGAGTCCCATGGCTTCCCCCCTTTTCGCCAATCCAGCAGTGGAAAAAATGATCGCCATAACTCACGCCGCCGCCGCAATTGAAATGCTGGGTCGCCAGACCCTTCCGCAGGCCCGCCAGCGTCGTCACCAGCTTGAAGGTGGACCCGGGAGGGAATGCACTGACCGCGCGGTTGATCAACGGATTCGCTTCGTCCTTTCGGAGCGTTTCCCAGTCCTTGAGTTTGATGCTCGGGATAAAACTATTGGGGTCGAAGGACGGCACCGAGACCATGGCGAGAATGTTTCCATTATTCGGGTCGACCACGACGGCCGCTCCTCGTCCCACCGAGCGCACCGCCTCTTCGGCAATCATCTGAATGCGCGCGTCGATCGTCAGATTAACGTTCGCTCCCGCCTTCGGCGGCTCCTCCCGGAGGACGCCATCGATTTGCCCCTTCGCGTTCCGGCGCATGTAACGCACGCCCGGCTTCCCTTTCAGATATTCATCCATCGACTTTTCGACGTTGGATTTTCCTTCCACGTCCGGTTGATAGAAGCTGAACTTTTTCGCCTCCTCCTTGTTCGTGTCATCCGGCGCACCGACGTAGCCGAGCATGTGCGAGGCGAGTGCGCCGTACACGTACGACCGGACCGGTTTTATGGTAATGTCCACGCCGGGCAAGCCGACATCGTGCTCGGAAAACTTCGCCATCGTCGGGAAATCGATGTCCTTGATGTAGGAATACGGAACTTCAGTATTCGTCCGGAAATGCCGTTGCAGCTGGCCAGCGTTATAATTCCGGGCCAAGTCGAGATCGTTGAGTCGCGGAACCACGCCCGAATTCACGATCTTCACAATGTCCGGCTCCTTCAGATCTTTCGGCATGCCGTTTATCGTGCTGCGGTACTCCGTCATCGGCGGCGAACCAACCCGCTCGCGGTAGCCCTTCACCATCTCCGGCAGATAGAAATCGACGGCGTAACTGGCGCGATTCGCCACCAGCGTCAAACCGTTGCGATCGCGAATTTCACCGCGGACGGATGGGATGCGGACGGTCGCCTCCGAGCTTCCGCGGATTTTTGCCGTCCACTCCGGGCCATGCGCCACCTGGACCAGCCAAAGCTTGCCCAGCAGCGCGGCCATGCCCATGAGGATGAGCAAGGCGAGAAACTGCAAGCGCCAGCGTGGATTGGGACTGCGCCGGTTCATTCGTAGCCGTCCGGTTCCGGAAGATAAGGATTGGCAGTGAGCCGGCCTAACGAGTGCAAGATCCAGAAAGCCAGCGGCGCCATCAGCATGGCGATCAAGCCCGGCCCGCCGATTTGCCACCAGGCCTCACGGGTAAAGACAAGTGAACCGCGGCGGAAAGCAATCATGAGATATTGGGAAAGTAGAATCGCGGACGTGCAGAGCCCGCTCATTATGCAGTGCACTTCCCAGCGTCCCCGGATAAACAAAGGCCTCAAGCCATGCATAATGGCCGCCAGCACGGCGTAGAGGAGTATTGACCATCCGACCGATATTTCAACCCGCGGCCCCAGCGCCTGCACCGTCACTGCGTCCAGGAGAAACCCGGCAAAGCCCGCCAGCGCCAGCACGAGCGGAAACGGCAACGCCATGGCGCCGTAGAAAACGATCACCGGCACGATGTAGATGCGCGCGTTGTACATCCAGTCGAGCGGCGGAATAAAAAATTCCACCATCTGCGCGAGGAACGTCAGGACCAGGAGAATAACGAAGAAGATCATTTGTTTCCCGTCACCACAAACACGTCTTCGAGATGCGACAAATCCACCGCCGGCGCAAGCCGCGCCTGGCCATCAAGTTCGCGGGCGCGAAAGCTCTGCACCGACCCGATCAGAAGGCCCGAGGGAAATACTCCCCCCACTCCGGATGTGTAGGCCTTCATCCCCGGTTGCAGGTTCGCTTGCTTGGAAAGAAAATTCAGATCGAGCATTGGGGTAACCGAACCGGTTACACGCTCCCCCGAGACGATGCCTTGCTCCCGGGTCCCTTCCACCGAGGCCGCGACCCGGCAGTTTTCATCTGAGAGCAAAAGGACGATCGATATGTTGTCGCCGACCGTCGTCGTCTTTCCGACCAGCCCTTCGTCCGTCACCACCGGCATGTCGGTATCGATATGGTCGTTCTTCCCGCGATTGATCGTCACCGTCCGCCACCAGGTCGATGAATCGCGCGCCACGATTTCCGCGGGCACCAGCCGGAAAACCGAGCGTTCGCGATAAGCGAGCGCGCGCCGCAAACGATTCACTTCGTGTTCCACGTCGCGCAGTGCCTGGTTCGTCGCCTTGAGCGATCGATTCTCCACCTTAAGCGAAGCATTATCGCGCTCCACTTCGTCCAATGTCTTCAAGCCCGTGCTGACCGAGGTGATTGATTTCTGGATGCCGGACCCCGTTTTGAGGAATGGCGAGACCAGCGAATAAAATCCGGCCTGGAGCTTGCGCGTGCTCTCCGCGCCGAAGCTCAGAAAATAAGCCAGGATCGCCGCGAGGATGCCCAGCGCGATAATGCTCGAGCGATTCATCGAATTTCAGATCTCAGATTTAAGATTTCAGACTTCACAAATCGCGCGTTGATCAGACGCAATCTGAAATCGGCAATCGGCAATGGCTACCGCCAGGTGCGATCCGAAGAAGCCACCTGACGCAAAAATTTGAGTTCATTGAGGCATTTGCCCGTTCCTTCCGCCACGGCGCTCAGCGGATCTTCGGCAACATGGACAGGCAAACCGGTCTCTTCGCTCAAAAGTTTGTCGAACCCGCGCAACAACGCGCCGCCACCCGCCAGCACCAACCCGCGGTCCACCAGATCCGCGGATAATTCCGGCGGACAACGCTCGAGCGTGATGCGCACCGAATCGACAATGGTCGAAATCGGTTCGAGCAACGCTTCGCGCACTTCCTGCGAAGTGATCATGAGCGTCTTGGGCAATCCCGCGACGAGGTCCCGGCCTTTTACTTCCACGCTCGTCTCCTTCTCGCTCGGGTAGGCTGAGCCAATCTTGATCTTGATTTCTTCGGCCGTGCGCTCGCCGATCATCAAATTGTAAGCACGCTTCATATACTGGACGATCGCCTCATCGAGCTCGTCGCCCGCCACGCGTACACTGCGGCTGAACACAATTCCGGAAAGCGAAATGAGGGCCACCTCGGTCGTGCCGCCACCGATATCGATGATCATGTTACCCGCCGGATCCTGCACCGGAAGGCCGACACCGATCGCCGCCGCCATTGGTTCTTCGATCAAATAAACCTCGCGCGCGCCGGCGTTGGTGGCCGATTCGCGCACCGCACGCTTTTCCACTTCGGTGATTCCCGACGGCACCGCGATCACGACCCGCGGTCTCGCGCGCACTCGGCGGCCATGCACCTTCATGATGAAATGCCGGAGCATCGCTTCGGTGATTTCGAAATCCGCGATCACGCCATCTTTCAGCGGACGGACCGCGACGATGTTCGAGGGGGTGCGGCCGAGCATTCGCTTCGCCTCGTCCCCCACCGCCAGCACTTTGTTTGTGCCCGCCTGCACGGCGACCACCGAAGGTTCGCGCAGCACGATGCCCTGATCTTTTACGTACACGAGCGTGTTGGCCGTGCCGAGGTCGATGCCGATGTCGCTGGATAACCAGCCGAAGAGTCCGTTGAACATGAAATTTAGCCTTTAGATTGGTCGCTGATACGCACTGTCCAGTCCGTCGGAAGCGCGTCCTACTTCGATCTTCACAGCACCATGCGTGCGAGCGCGATAACGACCGGCTGAAACCGGGTAGTATCTAGAAACGGACTCCCTCCGCGTCAAGGGAAAGCTGCCGCCCTTTCGCTGGCGAAAGGGCGGAACGTCCAACGTCCAACGCTCAACGTCCAACGCGGAACAACAGAGGCTTTCTCTGAAATACGTGCCTGAAAACCAACGCACGCCCCTCTCACCGCCGTTACGCCACGCTTTTCCCTTCTTCAATTGAACGTTGGACGTTGGACGTTGGACGTTGGACGTTTCCCCTCTTCATTCAGCTCCGCTTCTTATGACCCATCAGAAAGTCCTCGTCGCTCCTTCCATCCTCGCCGCGGACTTCTCTCGCCTCGAAGACGAGGTCCACTGCGCCGAGGAGGCCGGCGCCGATTGGCTGCATCTCGACATCATGGACGGCCACTTCGTCGATAACATTTCCTTCGGGCCCGCGGTCGTCGCGACCGTGCGCAAACACACGAAGCTTCCGCTCGACGTCCATCTCATGATCGAGCATCCCGATCATTACGTGCCGCGCTTCCTCGAAGCGGACGCGAATTCCATCACGGTCCATGTCGAACCGGAAGCGAAACACGATGTTGCGCAAACCTTGAGCGCCATTCGTGCCGCTGGGCGCGGCGCGGGCCTGGCGCTGAATCCGGCGACCCCGTTCGAAGCAATCGAACCGTATCTCGCGCAGATCGATCTCTTACTGGTGATGACCGTTCATCCCGGTTTCGGCGGTCAGCCGTTTCGACCTGAGATGATGGAAAAAGTAAGACGCGCGAAGGAGTGGCGCGAAGCTCATCAGGCCACGCTCCACATTGAAGTCGACGGCGGAATCAACGCCGAGACCGCGAAATTATCGATCAACAACGGCGCGAATGTTCTCGTCGCCGGCACGTCGATTTTTCGAGCCGAAGATTATCGGCAGGCGATCTGCGATCTGCGGGGCGACTAACGCGCGCATCGTTATTTGCTGGCGAAAAAATGCATGTCACTCCCGTGTACAACACGACTCGACTGCGATTGGCCACCATATAAACGAAGAACGCCTTCATTCCATTTGTGAGCTCCCTCGCCGTCTGCGCGGCTCGGGATGACAAGCAGCTGCGCCACTCCATTTACCGCAATCAGCGGCTTCGCTCCCCCAACCCTAGCTCAACACCATCGGCGCTTCGCCTCGCATGGCGGGGCCGCTGTGCACTTCCGTCTCCGCCATCACTTCGTCGGTCTGTGTGACGCGCACCACTTCTTCGATGGTCGTCTTGCCTTGCCCGACGCGACGCCAGCCGTCCTGACGCAATGTCTCCATTCCTTCCACGATCGCGCATTGCTTCAGCTCACCGCCGTCGCGTTTTTGCATGATCAATTTTTTCAACGGCTCTGTGATCACGCAAATTTCGTAGATGGCGAGCCGGCCCAGATAACCGGTTTGCCGGCAGGCATCGCAACCGGCGCCCTTTTGGAACCGCGTGCCCAGCTCCACCGGAATGCCAATCTCCGCCAGGTATTCAGGCGGATAATCCACCGGCTCCAGGCAATGCGGACAGCTCGTGCGCACCAGGCGTTGCGCGATAAACGCCTTCACGACCGACGCGAGCAGGAACGGCTCCACATCCATATCCAGCAAGCGCGTGATCCCGCCGACCGCGTCATTCGTGTGCAGCGTGCTGAAGACAAGGTGCCCCGTCATCGCCGCGCGAATCGAAATGTCCGCGGTTTCGACATCGCGAATTTCACCCACCATGACAACGTTCGGATCCTGCCGCAAAATATGGCGCAGACCTTTGGCAAACGTGAGATCGATCTCCGGTTTCACGTCGATCTGCGAGACGCCCGGCAGGCGATATTCGACCGGCTCCTCGATCGTGATGATCCGGCGTTCGACCGAATTGATGCTGCTGAGAAAACAATAGAGCGACGTGGATTTTCCGCAGCCGGTCGGTCCCGTCAGCAGGATAATTCCGTTCGGCTGTGCGAGCAGATGACGGACGATCTTCGCCTGCTTCTCGCTCAGATCGAGCCGGTCAAAACCGAAGTGCTGCTCGGTGCGGCTGAGCAAACGCAAGCTGATCGATTCGCCGTTCACGGTCGGAATGGTCGAGACACGCACGTCGATCTTCTGGTCGTGCGCTTCCAGGTTGATACGGCCATCCTGCGGCAGACGCCGCTCGGCGATGTCCATGTGCGCCATCACTTTCAAACGCGAGATGATGGCCGATTGGAGCAGGCGCAGTTGCGGCGGCACGGCCACTTCGTGCAGGATTCCGTCGATGCGGTAACGAATCCGCAGATCGTTCTCGAGCGGCTCGACGTGAATATCCGTCGCGCGCTCGAAGATCGCCTCTCGAATGATCTGGTTCACGAATTTCACCACCGACGCGTCCGGGTCGTCCGCGTTCAAGTCGGTGCTCATCTCGATGTCCTGCGTGCTTTCGAACGAGCGATTCGCCTTCAGGATTTCATCGAACGTCTCGGCGCCGACGCCGTAGACCGTTTTCATCGCGCGCAGGATTTGCCCGCGCGGCACGAGCACCCATTCAGCCGGACCTTTCAGAAGTTGCGACGCGAGCTGGCGTCCGACCGAGTTGAACAAATCGTAGGTCGCGAGGACGACCGTCTTGTCCTTTATCTCGATCGGCAGAATGTGATGTTGAAAAACGAACCGGCTCGGCAGGAGCGACAATGTCTGGCGCTCGATTTTTTTCGCGTCGATCGAAATGACCGGCACCTGAAAATAATTTCCGATCGCTTCCAGGAAGCGCTGTTCATCCACTTTGCCGGAATCGAGCACCTGGCTGGTCCACGATCCGCCGTTTAAATTCGAGGCAAGTTCCCTTGCCTCCTCTTGCGACGGCACCCCGCTGGCGAGGAGAAGATTGACGAGAGATTGACTGACGACACTATTCACGCGCGAACCTTACTACGGTCGCGGGGATTGTCATCTCGCAGGCGCATCTTTCCGAGGAGAGCCGTCCAGATTGCAGACGGTCACCCCGGCCTCTTCATGCGCCGGCACAAGAGTATTTCTTCGATTTCGAATCAGCGCTTTACGGACCGTAAACGTCGTAATAGGTCAGGAAGACGTTGTCGGGATTGGGAAACGTAGAATCGCTCTGAGCCATCATTCGGACGTAGAAGGGGCCGGTTCCCCAGCTGAAATTTCTCGTGATAGTAATATTTTGGGTGTTCTGGTTGACCGATCCTCCCGCGCTCTCCGCCACGACGGTGCCGAATTGATTGAGCACTTGGGCATACAACCAGGCGTTATAGGGCGGCGGAAAATATCCGCCAGGGCATCCGTATTCACACGTCCCGTTTGCGTATCCACGGAAATGCACCGTTATGGTCCCAGAAGTTAGCAGACTCAGTTGTCCTGAAGTCCATAATTGCGCAGGATTATGGGTGGTGTGGTAGCGATCCCATCCCACGAGCACGGCATAGGTCCGTGATTCCTGCCACAAGAGACGTTGTGGCGGTGGTGTCGCAGTTGGGGTTGGGGGTGGCGGTGGCGGCGTCGGTGCTGGCTCCAAATCGTACATCTCGACCACGGCGATCCCGGTCGTGCCGGAATTATCCTGCATCGTGGTGGTGAAGGAATCAGGTCCCAATGATGCCACCGTCGCCGATTCAAGATCATTGGTTGGCGCCGCTCCCGTCGCCACAATCTGCGCTTCCTGACTTGTGCCGTCGGATCTCCTCTTCCAGTCGTCGTTCCAGTTCAGCAGGGCACCGTTAGAACCATACAGGGCGATAAAAGGGTTGGGCAAGGTGCCGGCCATCGGAATGCTCGGTCCGAGCCCCCGAATCAGTATATTTCTGTTGCCGCTTCCCTGCAGGATCATGCCGAGAGTTTCTTTCGCATAAGAGTTTTCCGAGTGTGCTCTCGTCGAGATGTTCGCCAGTCGGATTGAATTAGGCTGTGGTGTTATGTCGTAGACCTCCACAAGCGCCATCCCAGTGCCCCCGCCCACGCCGGCTAAGACCGCGGTATAGTTGCCGGAACCCAGAGAGATTTTGATGGCCGACTCATAATAGTTGCTTGGAGCCAGC
>JBEEHC010000158.1:0-8933 GCA_041167205.1 Verrucomicrobiota bacterium | reverse complement strand
CAGGCCGGATTGCAGCTCGGTTTGCCCAAAGAAATTGTTTATCGGCAGCCGTTCCCGGGTCCCGGATTGGCCGTGCGAATTCTCGGAGAGGTGACACCAGAGCGGCTGCGTATTTTGCGTGATGCCGACACGATCGTCGTGAGTGAAATGAAAGCGTCGGATTGGTATTATCGCGTCTGGCAATCGTTCGCCGTCTTGTTGCCGGTCCGATCGGTCGGCGTGATGGGCGACCAGCGCACGTATGAAAACACGATCGCGATTCGCGTCGTTGAAAGTCAGGACGGCATGACGGCGGATTGGGTGCGGTTGCCCTACGAATTGCTAGCGCGGATTTCGAGCCGGGTGATCAACGAAGTCAAAGGCGTCAACCGGGTCTGCTACGATATCTCGAGCAAGCCTCCGAGCACGATCGAGTGGGAGTGATGTCCATTTTCGACACCGAAGGCCTTCGCGTGCTCGCGATCAATTCGGAGTTGCTGATTTGCGATTTTTGATTGCTAATCGGCCTTGATGAACGCCGAGCAGGAACGCCTCGCGGAGAACAGCGACGACGACCGGTGGCATCTGTGGGGCCCTTATCTGGCGGAGCGGGCCTGGGGCACGGTGCGGGAGGATTACAGCGCGAACGGCGATGCGTGGAATTATTTTCCCCACGATCACGCCCGCTCGCGCGCCTTCCGTTGGGGCGAGGACGGAATCGGCGGCATCTCGGATTTCAAACAGCGGCTTTGCCTGGCGTTCGCATTCTGGAACGGCCGCGATTCGATGCTAAAGGAGCGCCTCTTCGGTGTGACCGGTCCGCAAGGTTCCCACGGCGAGGATGTAAAGGAGGTGTATTTCTACACGGACTGCACGCCGACTCACAGCTACATGCGGATGCTCTACCGGTATCCGCAGGCGCGCTTTCCCTACGAAGAGCTCGTGGCGGCAAATCACGGCCGGCCAAAGGAGGCCCCTGAATTCGAACTGTGGGACACGGGCATCCTGCGCGAGCACCGCTACTTCGATATCACTCTCGAATACGCCAAGGTGGATCCCGACGATTTCTTTGTCTCCGTCACCGCAACCAACCGCGGCCCGGACGCGGCCGATCTGCACATCCTGCCGACGCTTTGGTTTCGGAATACCTGGTCCTGGGGGCGCGATGATCGGCTGCCGGCGCTGCGTGCCAGCTCCGACCTCGCAAGCCACTGCCTCACGATCCAGGCCAGCCATCGCGGGCTGGGCGAGTACAAGCTTCACTGCGAGGACGCGCGCGATCTCCTTTTTACCGAAAACGAATCCAACTCCGAGCGGCTCTTTTCGTCACCGAACAAGCAACCGTTCGTTAAAGACGGCATCAACGACTTCATTGTCCATGGCCGGACAGGGGCGGTGAACCCCGAGCGCGTGGGAACAAAGGCCGCGGCGCATTACGCTTTCACGATCGAGCCGGGTGCGAGCCAGGTGGTTCGTCTCTGGTTTGGCCGCGTGGGAGAGGCAATCGAAGAGGATCCTCCGGGCGAGCCGGGGAAAATGCCTCGCCCGGTATGCATTTCCGTCCTGGACCATGAGGCATTCGAGCATTTCGATTCCGTTTTCCGAAGGCGCAGACGCGAGGCGGATGAGTTTTACGATGGGCTGGAACCGTCCTGCTTGAGCGATGAACACAAGTTGATCCACCGCCAGGCGCTGGCGGGGATGCTTTGGACAAAACAATTCTATCATTACGTCATCGAGGATTGGCTCGAAGGCGACCCGGGACAGCCCCCTCCCCCGGCGGAACGAAAAACGGGACGCAATTCCGAGTGGCGCCACCTTTACAACGAGCGGGTGATGTCGATGCCAGATACATGGGAGTATCCCTGGTACGCTGCGTGGGACCTCGCGTTCCATTGCATCCCGCTCGCGCTGGTCGATCCGCATTTCGCCAAGGGCCAGCTCGATATCATCCTGCGCGAGTGGTACCAGCATCCCAACGGCCAGGTGCCTGCTTACGAATGGAATTTCGGCGACGTAAACCCGCCCGTGATCGGGTGGGCCGCGTGGCGCATCTACAAGATCGAGGAGAAACAGTCGGGCAAAGGCGATCGCGTTTTTCTGGAAATGGTTTTCCACAAACTGCTCATCTCATTCACTTGGTGGGTGAACCGGAAGGACTCCGAGGGCAAGAACATCTTCCAAGGCGGCTTTCTAGGTCTGGATAACATCGGCGTTTTCGACCGGAGCGCGCCGCTGCCTAACGGCGGCCACCTCGAGCAAAGTGACGGCACCAGCTGGATGGGAATGTTTTGCCTGAACATGATGCGGACGGCGTTGGAACTGGCGCGCGAGAATTCGGTCTACGAAAATATCGCGACGAAATTCTTCGAACATTTCCTCGGGATCGCCGGCGCGATGAACAATCTCGGCGGAAAAGGGATCGGACTTTGGGACGAACCGGACGAATTTTACTACGACGTGCTGCACATGCCCGACGGCCGCTACCTGCCGCTGCGAGTGCGATCGCTCGTGGGATTGATGCCGCTCCTCGCCGTGGAGACGATCGAGCCCGAGCTGCTCGAGGCGATGCCCGGGTTTCGGGAACGCCTTGAATGGTATCTCGGGAATCGCCCCGATCTGGCGAGTCTGATTTCGCGCTGGCATGAACCGGGCGCCGGGGAGCGCCGCCTGATTTCGCTCACGCGCGGGCATCGCATGAAATGTCTCCTGCGCCGGATGCTGCACCCTGACGAATTTTTGAGCGATTACGGTGTGCGGTCGCTCAGCAAATACCACGCGACTCATCCGTACGTCCTACGGCAAGAAGACGGCTCGGATCGCGTGGTGAATTACGACCCGGCTGAATCACAAACGAATATCTTCGGCGGCAATTCAAACTGGCGCGGCCCGGTCTGGCTGCCAATCAATTATCTCCTGATCGAATCGCTGCAAAAGTTTCATCATTACTACGGCGACGATTTCAAAGTCGAATGCCCGACTGGCTCGGGCCACTACTTGACCCTGAATGAGATCGCGAACGAGTTATCGAATCGTCTGATCCAGCTCTGGCTTCGGGACGCGGACGGAGAGCGTCCATTCGCGCGCGCAAGTGGCGATGCACTCGAGGCCGGGCACGATCGCGATCTCTATTGGTTCCACGAGTACTTCCATGGCGACACCGGCGCCGGACTCGGCGCCAGTCACCAAACCGGCTGGACCGGCCTCGTGGCAAAATTGATCCAGCAGCAAGGCACCGGCGGCACAATCGTGAAGCGCGATCCGTTCACGGATTTGTAGGGGAGGGTTCGGCCCACCGAACCGCCCTCGGGCGATTGCGTCAATCGCCTCTACCTTATGCGGCAATCAGTCGTTACGCTGCTTCAGCCACAATGCGACCACCGCCGCCAGAATCGCGAAATCGAGCACCAGGTGCCACGCAAATGACAGCTGATCGCTCACATGACCGAAGCAACCGCAGCTGATATCGATCCCGCGCGCCTTGGCCGCGATGCTGGCCCCGATGAAGACGAGCAGAAGTGCGAACAGGAGCGCTAGCGCGCCGGAATAACCACGCCGAACGATCAACGCGAGTCCGCAAATCATTTCCAGCCAGGGCAAAAAGAACGCGAGCCCCAAGTTCAGGGCCCAGGGAAGGATGTGATAATTCTCAATATCTCCGGCGAAGCGAATTGGGTCCCAGGCTTTTAACACCCCTGCGTAAACGAACAGCGCACCGATGATGATCGCCAGGACGCGCCAGGCGATACTTGACGAAGTCGTCTCTTCTCCCCGTTGGACGTTGGATGTTGGAGGTTGAGCGTTGGACGTCGCTGTTGTCATCATTTCCCCGTCCCCCGCCACGCTTCCCATCCGCCTTCGAGAACGAAGACGTTCTTCAATTGCGCTTCCTTGCGCAAACGCCGCGCCACCTCGCGGCTGGAGCCGCAGCTTTCGCTGCTGCAATAAATGACGACCCGCTTTTCCGACGACCAGGTCGCCAGCATCTGCGGAAGCAGTTCGTTCCAACGATCCTCATTCAACAGAATGGCTCCCGGAACATGCTCCTTCGTGAATTCCGCTTCCGGGCGTGCATCGATCCAGATTGCACTGTCCCCCCACCCGCGCGCATCCGCGATCGTTACCATTTCGGATGCCGGCACCGGTGAGTGCCACGAAACTTTGTCGCGAAAGTAGAGCGCCTGCCCGGCGGCAGGCAAAAGCGCGAGGCCGAGAAGCAAGGCGCTCTGCCGAAGCAGCGATCTCACGAACTAGCTGGCATCACCCGGGCGCTCGCGTTGAAAACCTTTTCCCCGGCGGCCTTGTCCGGCTTGATGGTCAGATTTGCGGTCGCCTGATGCCCGGTTTCCTTTGGCTGGACAACGATCCGAAATTCCCCGGCGGCAGATCCCGGCTCTACTTTCGTCGTGAAGTCGGGAGTCGAGGACGTTACCTCCAGGCTCTTGATTGTCACGCCCTTGCCGGCTTTCGCCACAATCGTTTTCGGTTTTGGGTCTTCGTTCGCTGTCCAAAAAACAAACGCGGGCTGCAGCTCGAGAAGCTGCGCGATATTCGCCTTTAGCGTCAGGATCGTCTGCGGCGATTGCGGATCATCGGTCTCGACCGTGACGGTTTTTATCTGCTGGCCGACGCGGTCGCCGGTTTTCAGAGTAGCGACGATCTCACCCTTCTCCCCGGGCGCGACGTCATTCTTTTTCAGAGCTGCCGTGGTGCAACCGCACGAGGTGCGCACGGCTTTGATATTGATCGGCGTGGTGCCCTTGTTCTCGTACTTGAAGGTGGCAACGGCCGATTCGGCGCCGGGCGCGGGGTTAATTTCGAGCTCGGTTTTCTCCCAAGCGAGCTGCGCTTGCGCCCCGGTAGAGATGCACAGGAAAAGCGCGCCGAGGAGAGCTTTGGTTGGAAGATTCATGGCTCAATGAAAACGGCGAACGGTCGCCATGTCAAACCTCGACTGCCGCCGCCACCCAATTCCGTCAGTCCAGATGGGGCCCGACACTTCCGATCGCCCGAGTACTCGCCCTACGGCGTTCCGCGGTCGTAGACTTCAACCACTCCAATACCGGCACCGTTGTTGACTCCCGCCAGAAGCGCAGTGTAAAGACCCGGCGCCAGCGTCGCCGCGATGCCAGATTCCAATACGTTTGTGGGCGCCAAACCCGCGGCGGTCAGTTCCGCGGCTTGCGCAGCGTTATCCTGCCAGTCGTTATTCGAGATCAGGAGCGCTCCGTTGCTGTCGCGCAACTCCAGGGTTGGATTGGCCAGCGCGTTCGCCACACCCAGGGCCGTCAGGCTCGGTCCGATACCGCGCACCACGATCCTGTCACTGCCGCTGTTATTGCCCAGGATAAATCCCGCGATCACGATATCGTTCGCCGAGCCGACTAGAGCCCGTGTGCTGATATTGCCCAGCTTCGCCAGAACGGCCTGACTGAGGTCGTACACCTCTACCAAGGCGATTCCAGAGGTGCCACCATTCCCCCTCACAATTCCGGTATAGGCTCCTGGATTCAAGCTCGCATCGATCGCTGCTTCCAGATTATTGGTCGGAGCGAGGCCAGTGGCCAGGATTGCTGCTTTCTGCAAGGGGTCGTCCATCCAATTGTTGTTCGTGATGGTGGCAAATGCGCCCGGGCCGTGCAGCTCGAGCACGGGATCAGCCAACACGCCGGAAAGGCCCGTTATCGAAGGGCCAATGGCCCGAAGCAGCACATGTTTCGGAGCGGTTCCCGTAATGATGAATCCACCGATGCCGACATTATCCCCGGTTTGAACGCGCATCCGGGTTGAGAGGTTGACGGCCTGCGATGCTGGCGCCGGAGTTGGGGTTGGTGGAGGAGTAATGGTCGGGGTAACACCGGGTGTCGGTGTCGGTGTGGGTGTTGGTGTGGTGGCCGGGGTCGGCGTGGGAGTTGTGCCAGGAGTAAGTGTAACGGCCGGGGTTGGAGTAGGTGTCGTCGGAGGCGTGGGAGTTACTGCCGGTGTGGGAGTAGGTGTCGCCAAAGGCGTCGGGGTTGGGGAAGGTGTAGGTGTCGGGGTAGCTGGCGGCGTGGAAGTTGCGGTTGGCGTAGGTGTCGTTGCAGGCGTGGGAGTTGCGGTTGGACTAGGTGTTGGAGTCCCCGCCGGCGCGGAGTTGACCGCAGCCAGGGCATCGACACGTCCGTAGCCAAAGGAGTTGTTCGGGATCTGGGTCGATGGAGTGCCACCACAGGTTTGCGCGGTAACGGTCACCCCCGGGTTAGCGGTGTTCTGCAAGACCGTCTTGGTTGCATCGATGTCGCGGACCAATTGCGGGCGCGCGGACCACAGCAGCGCCACTACACCCGCGACGTGCGGGCCAGCCATCGAGGTGCCACTCAGGTTGCCGAAGGTGCTATCACTGGTACGCGTGGTCGAGCGGACGTTAACCCCGGGAGCAGAGACGTTCGGTTTCAGTAGGTTTGGAGTGTAGAATGTGCTGGGCCCTCGGCTACTAAAGCTCGCAAGCACGTTGCTGATATCGATCGCCCCGGTCGAGAAGGAGGCGCTGTAGATGGCCGGCGCGTCCGTCACCGACGAGCAGCCAGGGCCGGAATTGCCGGCGGATACTTCGACAAAAATCCCCGCGGCTTGGGTGTTGTTTACAATCATCTCCAACTCCGCTCGAGTGACGCAGCCTTCGCTCGCCGGGCATCCCCAGGAGTTATTCAGGACGTGTGGACGCAACGTTGGGTTGGCGTTGTTGCCGGTCAGGTCCGTCGGCGCAATCATGAACTGGAAGCACTCGGTGTAGGTGGCCGGGGTGCCGGCGCCGACGTTCATGTTTCGGCAGCCAATCCACTTCGCGCCGGGAGCGACTCCAACCTGGTTGCCAGCACCGTCGTCGCCCACCGTCGTCCCCGCCGTGTGCGTGCCGTGCCCGTTGTCGTCGCAAGGCGCCACTGTATTTGCGCCACAGGAACCGCCGCCGGAGTGAATGGCATCGTGCCAGTTAAAGTTGTGATCGGCGGCAGCACCGTTCCAGCCGCGATACTTCGGCTTAAGCGCGTTATGGGTCCAACGCTGGCCGGTATCCTGATCACCAATAACCATGCCCTGGCCGGTAAAGCCCAGCGCCCAGACCGACGGAGCGTTCACGTTGAGCACACCCCATTCGACGGTGTCCGGAACATTCGCGCCAGCTGATGTGACTTCAAAATTTGCGACCTCGGGATCTTCAATCCAACGCGCAGGTTTATTGGAGTCGATGCGCGCCACATCAGCACGCGCGGCGAGTGATTCGACCAGGGAGCGGTCGGCAGTCGCGACGATCATACTGGCCGCCCAGAATGACTGGTAGCTTATACCTTGTGCCGTGAGAAAAGCTTGAAGGCCGGCTTGAGTACGGGCCGCGTGCTGAGTCAGAGTGTTGTAGACAAACCAGCCTCGCGCGTCCTGGTCCCTCATTGCATAGGCCGCACTGACGTCGGCCTGGTCGGCGAGAAGAATGACAACCGAGGCGTTCTTACCATCGGCCGTCTCAACCAAGACCTCTGGAGCTATCTTTATGCCGGGAGCGAGCGAGCCAGAGTTCTGAGCCAGGGCCGATGTGCCTGAGGACATGCCAAACCCAACCAGCACCAGAAGGACGCCGATCGAACCAAGAACAAAACCGAGAAGGATACGTGGATTAAAGAAACCGGACTCAAAGGGGTGTATTCTTTTCATAAGAGTTTTTTGCGTCTAAATTTCGACACGGGCGTAAGTCATTACCCGTTCATGCTTGCGGATAGCGAAGGAAATAATGCGGTGCCGCGGGTCTAGAATTCGAGAGGACCTCCGGGTCAATTCAACGAATAAACTTCCGCGAGAGCCACTCCCGTCGTGTTGTTCGCGCCGCGGACAATGGCGGTGTAAGCCGCGCCATTGGAGGGCAGCATGGTTATGATGGCGGATTCATGATTGTCAGTCGGAGCCAGGCCCGTGCCGATGATTTCTGTCTCCTGACCCCCGATTCGCCAGTCGTCGTTCGACCTGACTAGTCCGCCATTTTGATCCCGCAGTTCCAGCGTCGGATCTGCCAGTTTGCCCGGCAGCGACAACGAAGGACCAATCGCTCGAACGAGCACCCTTTGCGCCGTCTGTCCAAACACGATTGTTCCCGCGATCAACACATTGTCACCGGTCTGCACCAGTCCGCGGGTGGAAATGTTCGCCAGCTTTGAATTGACCGAACGATCCAGATCGTACACTTCCACCAAGCCGATGCCGGTCTGATTGTTCACTCCGCGAACGATCGCGGTGTAGGCGGAGTTGTTTGCCGGCAGCGTAGCTAAAATGGCAGATTCCAGATTGTTGGTCGGAGCCAGACCCGTCGCAGTGATCAACGCTTCCTGGTCGCTGCGCCAGTTGTCATTCGTGATCGTGGCAAATGTTCCCGGCCCATGCAGCTCAAGAATGGGATCGGCGAGCGCTCCAGGGAGGAGAGAGGAAAGGGAAGGTCCGATCCCGCGAATCAACACTTTCTTTGGGTCGGTGCCCGTAATAATAATTCCGCCAATCAAAACGTTGTCGGCAGTTTCAACGCGCAAGCGTGTTGAGATGTTGCCCAAAGGCGACGGATTGAGGGCGGCCAAGGCATCGACGCGTCCGTAGCCGAAAGAATTGTTCGGGATCTGGGTCGACGGCGTGCCACCGCAGGTCTGCGCGGTAACGGTCACTGCCGGGTTAGCCGTGTTCTGTAAGATCGACTTGGTTGCGTCGATATCGCGCACCAACGCCGGATGCGCGGACCAAAGCAGCGCCACTACGCCGACGACGTGTGGGCCTGCCATCGAGGTACCACTTAGAGTGCCGTAGCTGGTATCGCTGCTGTTGTAGGACGAGCGGACACTAACACCTGGAGCCGAGACGTTCGGCTTCAGCAGGTTTGGAGTGTAGAAGGTGCTCGGACCCCGGCTGCTAAAGTTCGCCAGCCCATTGGTAATATTAATGGC